>JAZQRJ010000048.1:0-31462 GCA_045629505.1 Novosphingobium sp. | reverse complement strand
GCTGACGACCTCGATACGTTGAAGCGTTTTTCCGTTGAAGAATGCCGCAACAAGTTTGCGGTTGGCGTGGCAACGCCTGCGATCATCAAATCGTATGATGTCGGATTTGGGCTCGCCGGCCTGCAATCGGGCTATACGAATCGGACCAGTTACGTGATCGGGCAGGACGGCAAGGTCGCCTATGCCCATTCCGACATGGATTACCGGGATCACGTTGCCAAAACGCTGGCTGCGGTGAATGCGCTCAAGAGAAAATAGCCTGGTGGGTGGCATCGCGCCTCGATCTGTTGGGCTTGTCGTTTTTCGCACAACCTGAAGGCTTGGCACTCGCTTTCGCGCGAGCCACCGCTTTACAATCAACGCTGCTGCGCTAAGCGGGGTGCCCCTAAATCGGGAGTACCAAGTTATGCGTGCCGAGGGGCAGGCTTATATCGATCGAATCGAGGCGGCACTCGCACTCGTCCGCAAGTTCCTTGATTGGGACCGCGCGCTGCGACGCCTAGATGAGCTGAACGCCCGCGTAGAAGATCCGAAGTTGTGGAACGATCCCAAAGCGGCAGAGAGTGTGATGCGCGAACGGCGCCAGCTTGAATCCGCTATCGGTACGGTAAGAGAAATCGGGCGCGAAATGGCCGACGCCATCGAGTTCGTGGAACTTGGCGAGGCTGAGGGCGATCAGGACACGGTCAACGAAGGAATGGCCACGCTTGCCGCGCTGGCCGATCGGGCGGACGCGGACAAAGTGCAGGCACTGTTGGGCGGTGAAGCGGATGGCAACGATGCCTATCTGGAAGTTCACGCCGGCGCAGGGGGCACTGAAAGCCAGGACTGGGCCGAAATGCTGCAGCGCATGTACACGCGCTGGGCGGAGCGCCGTGGCTATAAGGTCGAACTGGTCGATTATCA
Organism: Novosphingobium sp.; assembly: GCA_045629505.1. Lineage (GTDB taxonomy): Bacteria > Pseudomonadota > Alphaproteobacteria > Sphingomonadales > Sphingomonadaceae > Novosphingobium. The sequence goes on along the minus strand of JAZQRJ010000048.1, from coordinate 30,556 downwards.
CGCGGGCGAACAGGCGGGCATCAAGAGCTGCACGCTGCTGCTGAAGGGTGAAAACGCCTATGGCTATGCCAAGACTGAAAGCGGTGTGCACCGCCTTGTGCGCATCAGCCCTTATGACAGTTCAGCCCGTCGCCACACCAGCTTTTGCAGCGTGTGGGTCTATCCGGTAATCGATGACAGCATCGATATCGAAATCAATGAGAGCGACTTGCGGATCGATACCTATCGCGCATCCGGCGCGGGCGGTCAGCACGTTAACACCACGGACTCTGCCGTTCGGATCACACACATTCCATCCGGCATCGTGGTTGCAAGCCAGAACGACCGTTCGCAACACAAGAACCGCGCCACTGCAATGAACATGCTGAAGGCCCGGCTCTATGAGGCGGAGCTTGCACGTCGCGAGGCAGAGGCACTGGGCCAGTATCAAGAAAAGACCGAGATCGGCTGGGGGCACCAGATTCGCTCTTATGTCCTTCAGCCGTATCAGCAGGTGAAGGACCTGCGCACCGGCGTCACTTCTCCAACGCCCGGAGATGTGCTGGATGGTGATCTCGATCCCTTCATGGCGGCTGCGCTTTCGCAGCGTGTCAGCGGTGAGGCGGTGGAAGTGGAGGATATCGATTGAGATGCATTGCCGCCATTGCTGCGGCTGCATTGTTGCTCTCTGCCTGCAACAAACCTGACGCCGCTTCTGATCGCCCAGAAACTGCGCATGCATTCCCGCGCGCGCATCGTGCTGTCTCGCAGCTTGGCGCCAGTTCCGTAGAAACGGAAACAGAACGAGACCGCGTGAATGAAGCGCAGTCCGTGATGGATCTTGCGAAAATTCGCCCAGGCATGACAGTGGCCGATATCGGAGCCGGGGACGGCTACTACACTGTAAGACTCGCAGAGCGGGTCGGTGCCGATGGCCGGGTGCTCGCGCAGGACATCGATAGCAATGCCCTGCGGCGGCTGGGGCTGCGAGTCGAGCGGGAGCGGCTGGACAACGTTTCCATCAAGAAGGGCGATGCAGACGATCCCCGATTGCCCGCAGCCAGCTTTGATCGGGTGCTATTGGTCTACATGTATCACGAAGTGACTGAGCCGTACGCCTTTTTGTGGAAGCTCTATCCTGCCCTTCGGAAGGGCGGCAAGGTGATAGTAGTAGAAATGGACAAGCCAACCGATCAACACGGCATTCCGCCTGCGCTATTGTTTTGCGAATTTGCTGCCGTGGGCTTCCGTTTGGCGGAATTTGTTCGTAAGCCGGAATTGCAGGGCTATTATGCGCAGTTTGAAGTTGCGCCGCAGCGACCTGCTCCGTCTGAAATCAAAACTTGCCGCGTTTCAGACGAAATGGCAGCGGCGAAACAATAATTTTCAATTGGAAAGACAATTAGACGCATGGCTTTCAAGGGTCTCAAGCCGATCACATATGGAGGAAGAGAAGTCTGGCCGCTGGTCGAAGGCGGCAAGGGCGTTTCTGCCACCAATCATGCCAGTTCCGGCGCATGGGCCGCGGCGGGCGGGATCGGCACGATTAGCGCAGTCAATGCTGACTCCTACGATGCCGAAGGCAAAATCGTACCTCAGGTTTACGAGCAGCTTACTCGTGTCGAGCGGCACGAACAGCTCATGCGTTACGCCATCGATGGCGCGGTTGAGCAGGTTAAGCGCGGTTACGAAATCTCCAACGGCAAGGGCGCGATAAATATCAACGTCCTGTGGGAGATGGGCGGGGCTCAGCCCATTTTGGAAGGCGTGTTGGAACAAACGCGCGGGCTGGTAACTGGCGTAACCTGCGGCGCGGGCATGCCTTATAAGTTGTCTGAGATCGCTGCGCGGCACAATGTAAACTACCTGCCGATCGTCAGCTCCGGACGCGCATTCCGTGCGCTGTGGAAGCGCGCTTATAACAAAGTGCCGGAACTGCTGGGCGCAGTGGTATATGAAGATCCCTGGCTCGCAGGGGGTCATAATGGCCTTTCCAATGCGGAAGATCCGCTGAAGCCGGAAGATCCGTACCCGCGTGTAAAAGCTCTGCGCGATACAATGCGTGCGGAAGGTATTTCTGACGATGTGCCAATCGTGATGGCAGGCGGCGTCTGGCATCTTCGTGATTGGGAAAACTGGATCGACAATCCCGAGCTTGGGCAGATCGCGTTCCAGTTCGGCACCCGTCCGCTGCTTACTCACGAAAGCCCTATTCCTCAGGGCTGGAAGGACAAGTTGCGCGAACTGGAGCCGGGCGATGTGCTGCTGCATCGTTTTTCGCCAACCGGATTCTATTCCTCGGCCGTTCGCACTCCGTTTCTTCGCGAATTGGAAGCACGTTCTGAACGGCAGATCCCCTATTCAAAGGTGCAGGCGGGTGAGCATACCGTCGAACTGGATGTAGGCGTTAAGGGCAAGAACTTCTGGGTTACGCCCAAGGATCGTGAACGGGCGCGTGAATGGGCGGCAGCCGGTCACGATAATGCGCTCAAGACTCCCGATGATACGCTGATTTTCGTCAGTGCAGAACGGCGCGCAATCATCCGCAAGGATCAGGCGGATTGCATGGGCTGTCTTTCGCACTGCGGGTTCTCATCTTGGAAAGACCACGACGATTACACGACTGGGCGTCTGGCTGATCCGCGCAGCTTCTGTATCCAGAAGGCGCTGCAGGACATCGCCCATGGTCAGCCGGTTGATGAAAACCTGATGTTTGCGGGGCACGCAGCTTTCAATTTCAAGACCGACCCGTTCTATTCCAACAACTTCACCCCCACGGTGAAGCAGCTTGTAGACCGCATCCTTACCGGCGATTGACCGGTAGGGCGGCGGTCTGGCGCTACTCGAAGCGGGAGATTACCTGATCCGGCGGGCGATGCCCGTCGGCCCAGGCCTTGATGTTGGCGATGACCCGATTACCGGCTTCGCCTCGTCCTTCAAACGTCGCCGAACCCAGATGGGGCAGGGCGATGACATTCGGCAGTTCAAGCAGACGCAGATCTACATTGGGCTCGTTACGGTAAACGTCCAGCCCGGCGCCACCGAGCCGCCCATTAGCCAGTGCGTCGACGAGAGCAGCTTCGTCGATCAGTGATCCACGCGCGGTGTTCACGACATAGGCGGTGGGTTTCATCAACGCGATCCTGCGGGCATTGAGCAGGTTTCCGGTTTCGGGCCGCGCCGGGCAATTCAAAGAAAGCACGTCGGCTTCGGCGATCAGCTTATCGAGCTCCGGTTCATAGCGCGCGCCCAGTTGGCCTTCCAGCCCAGCGTGTAGCCGATTGCGGCTATGGTAGGCGATCTTCAGCCCGAAGCCGATCGCGCGACGGGCGACAGCTTGGCCGATTCGGCCCATGCCGACTATTCCCAGAAACTTTCCGCCCAGCGAATGTCCGAGCAGTTCGGACGGTCCCCATCCGGCCCACTGGCCGCCGCGTATAACGCGTTCCGCAGCACCAAAGCGCCGGGTGGCAAGAATGATGAGGGCCATGGTGACATCGGCGGTGTCTTCGGTGAAAACGCCCGGTGTATTCGTGACCATTATTTTGCGCGCATCGGCAGCCGCCAAATCGATATGATCGAAGCCCGCGCCAAAATTAGCGATAAGACCGAGTCGCTCATCAGCAGCGGCGATCATTTTGCCGTCAATGCGGTCCGTCACCGCAGGAACGAGCACGTCGCAATCCTGCATCGCGGCGATAATCTCTTCGCGAGTCATCGGCCGGTCTCCCTCATTCAGGACGACATCGAACAGCTCTTTCATGCGATCATGATTTTCGGGAAGGAGGCGGCGCGTCACGATTACGCGCGGCCTGCCGGCAATCCGATGTGATCCATCAGTTTCGGTAAGGACTGACATGAAAAAGCGGCTAAGCCGCGAACGTGAGACGGTCAAGCAGGCTTGGACAAGTGGCCAGCGGATGGCTATGCAAACCGAATGTTTAGGGCATTCAGATTCCTGCTCCCCGCCATTTTTGTATCTCTCGCAGCGCCGGCCTTCGCTCAGGATGAGGACGTGCCGTACTGGGCGTCCATACGCGCAACCGTGGTCAATATGCGTGTGGGCCCGGCAGAAAGTTACAAGATAGATTGGGTCTACAGGCGGGTGGGCTTGCCGGTGAAGGTGCTGCGCCGCAAGGAAGGCTGGCGACTTGTCGAAGATCCCGATGGCGCACGTGGCTGGGTGTTGGCGCGCTTCCTCTCAAGAGAGCGAAGTGGCTACGTTGCTGGAGACCGTCAGGCAGAGCTTCGCAAGGAACCCGGCGCCAGTTCACGCACCCTTTGGCTGATCGAGCCGGGGGTATCAGGCAAGCTGGAACGATGCGAAGCTGGTTGGTGCCTTTTCGATGTCGGCGGTCACCGCGGCTATATACGACAAGACCGCCTTTGGGGCGCTGGAGAGCCTTGAGCCAGTTCCAGCGCCATGGCGATGCCTTCGCCGCCGCCAATGCACAAGGCCGCGACTCCACGGTTCACACCGCGCTTTTTCATGGCGTTAAGCAGTGTCACAATGACTCGCGTGCCGGACGCACCAATGGGGTGCCCCAATGCAGTCGCGCCGCCATGTACGTTCACCTTCTCGGCAGGGATGCCCAGGTCGTGCATCGCGAACATCGTGACACAGGCGAACGCTTCATTAATCTCGAACAGCTCCACGTCATCGATGGACCATCCGGCCTGGGCGATTGCCTTCTGAATTGCCGGAACAGGGGCTGTGGTGAAGTCAGATGGCTTCTGGGCATGAGCGGCAAAGCCCTTGACGCGGGCGAGGGGAGCAAGCCCCTTCGCCTTGGCCATGCTTTCGCGAGTCATCACAAGGGCTGCAGCGCCATCGGAAATTTTGCTGGAACTGGCGGCTGTAATCGTCCCATCTTTTGCGAAGGCAGGCCTTAGCCCCGGAATCTTTTCCGGAGTGGCTTTGCCCGGTGCTTCATCGGTATCGACCGTCACTTCGCCCCTACGAGTCTTGATCGTGACTGGAACGATTTCATCAGCAAAGATGCCGCTTTGGATGGAAGCGCGCGCGCGCTCGAGCGACTGCACAGAAAACTCGTCCATGCTTTCGCGGGTCAGGCCGTAAGCATCTGCCATGTCCTGCGCGAACACACCCATCGCCTTGCCTGAATCATAGGCATCTTCCAGCCCGTCCAGGAAGAGGTGGTCGTATATGGTGTCGTGGCCCGCACGAGCACCGTTGCGGTGCTTCTTCATCAGGTATGGGGCGTTGGACATGCTTTCCATGCCCCCTGCCACAACCAAATCGACCGAGCCGCTGGCCAGTGCTTCACAAGCCATGATGGCGCTCTGCATGCCAGAGCCGCAAACCTTGCCAACCGTCGTTGCTTGAGCGCCGAGTGGCAAGCCAGCATTGATCGCAACCTGTCGTGCCGGATTCTGGCCCTGACCCGCAGTCAGAACACAGCCCATATAAACCCGGTCCACATCTTCACCTGCGACTCCAGCGCGCTCTACAGCCGCGCGCACCACCGTTGAACCAAGATCGGTCGCGGTTGCACCCGACAGCGCGCCGTTCAGGTCGCCAATGGGCGTGCGTGCGGCAGAGAGGATTACGATGGGATCGCTTGAGGAGAAAATGGCCACTTTGTTATCTGTTTTCCAAATGAGGGCGTTGATTTGCCGATGCCTCTGGCCTTAATGTTGCGGTGCAGCGTTGACAATGGTCCTATCCGCGATCGCCATTTTTTAGCGATCCGGCATTCGCGATTTGTTCGATCTGTGCCCACTTATGATTAAACACGAATCGGTCACCCCACTTGCGCCATTGCGAGCGGAGGACTAGGGCCGCGTCAACCGCTCGAACATAAGAGTCCGATCATTGGTAGACCTGACACAATACCTGCCGATCCTGATATTCCTGGTCATCGCGCTGGGGCTATCGATCGTATTCGTTTTCCTGCCGATAGGCGTGTCCTATCTGACGGGCGCCCATAACCCGAACAGTGAAAAGCTGAGCGAATATGAATGCGGCTTTCCCGCCTTCGAAAGCGCGCGCAGCCAGTTTGACATCCGCTTCTATCTGGTGGCGATTCTCTTCCTCATTTTCGATCTGGAAGTTGCGTTCTTGTTCCCTTGGGCGGTGTCACTGGGTCAGATCGGATGGGTCGGATGGTCAGCAATGATGATCTTTTTGGTCATCCTGACGGTTGGCTTTGTCTATGAATGGAAAAAGGGAGCTCTGAACTGGGAATGAGCAACCTCGTTACAAATACGCAGCCCGGCGGGGCCATCACTCCGCCCGATCAGGCTTTCTTCAACGATATCAACCAAGAAGTTGGAGATAAAGGCTTTCTCGTCACGTCCACTGAGGAGCTTTTCCAGTGGGCGCGCACAGGTTCGCTGTGGTGGATGACTTTCGGCCTCGCTTGTTGCGCGGTCGAAATGATTCACGTCAACATGCCCCGGTATGACATGGAACGCTTCGGTGTAGCTCCGCGAGCATCCCCGCGGCAATCCGACGTCATGATCGTGGCCGGCACGCTGTGCAACAAGATGGCGCCGGCGCTGCGCAAGGTCTACGATCAGATGTCAGACCCGAAGTATGTGATTTCGATGGGAAGCTGCGCTAACGGCGGCGGCTACTATCACTACAGCTATTCGGTTGTTCGCGGCTGTGACCGCATCGTGCCGGTAGATATCTACGTGCCTGGTTGCCCTCCGACGGCGGAGGCGTTGCTCTATGGTGTCATGCAGCTTCAGCGCAAGATTCGCCGTGTTGGCACGGTCGAGCGCTAAGGCGGGAAGGTTCACACAGTGACGGTTCTGCATTCCGCTCCCCGGTTCGCTTCGAATGAAGGCGTGCTTGAAGTGCTGGCGTCCGCTCTGGGCGACTGGTTGATCGACGGCAAGGAAGAGAATGGCGAGCTAGTGCTCACGGTGGCGCGCCATCGCATTGAAGACGCACTGCGCTTGCTTCGCGATCAGCATGAATATCAGCAACTCATGGAGATTGCTGGGGTCGATTATCCCTCGAGGCCGGAACGCTTCGAAGTAGTCTACATGCTGCTTTCGCTGACGAAGAATCATCGCATTATGGTGAAGGTGCACGCGGCGGAGAATACTACGGTCCCAACCGTAACAACCGTGTGGCCGGTAGCAGGTTGGCTGGAGCGCGAAGTGTTCGACCTCTTTGGGGTCGTCTTCTCCGGCAACACCGATTTGCGACGTATTCTTACGGATTATGGCTTTGAAGGGCATCCCTTCCGCAAGGATTTCCCGCTGACGGGATATGTCGAACTGCGGTATTCGGAAGAAGACAAGCGCGTTGTCTATGAGCCAGTCAAGCTGGCTCAAGACTTCCGCTCGTTCGATTTTATGAGCCCGTGGGAAGGTGCAGAATATGTGCTTCCGGGTGATGAAAAAGCGGCTGACAAGGGTGAAAGCAAATGAGCGGCTTGCATCTGGAAGAATCCTCCACCACCGGTGATGATGCGATCACCAATTACACTATCAACTTTGGACCGCAGCATCCCGCCGCGCACGGCGTGCTGCGGCTGGTTCTGGAGCTTGATGGCGAGATCGTCGAGCGTGTTGATCCGCACGTCGGGCTGCTTCATCGCGGCACCGAAAAGCTGATCGAGCACAAGACTTATCTTCAGGCTCTGCCTTACTTCGACCGGCTCGACTACTGTTCGCCCATGTGCATGGAGCACAGCTGGGTGCTCGCGATCGAGAAGTTGCTGAACGTCGAGGTTCCCCTCCGCGGCCAGTACCTGCGCGTGCTCTTTGCGGAACTCACGCGGATCAAGAACCATCTGCTCAACATCGGTGCCCACGTCATGGACGTTGGCGCGATGACGCCGAACCTCTGGCTGTTCGAGCTGCGCGAAGATTGCATGAATTTCTATGAGCGGGTGTCGGGTGCGCGCATGCATGCGGCCTATTTTCGTCCCGGCGGCGTCCACCAGGACGCTCCGCTGAAGCTGCTCGCGGACATCGGCGACTGGGTGGACACGCGTCTGCCGGAGCTGTTCGATGACGCGATGAGCCTCGTTGTGGACAACCGCATCTTCAAGCAGCGCAATGTCGACATCGCCGTCGTTTCGAAGGAAGATGCGATTTCCTGGGGCTTCTCTGGCCCGATGATCCGCGCGGCCGGACTTCCGTGGGACTTGCGCAAGAGCCAGCCCTACGACGTTTATGACCGCATGGATTTCGAAATTCCGGTTGGCACCAATAGCGATTGCTACGATCGTTTCATGGTTCGCGTGGAGGAGGTCCGCCAGTCGGCCCGCATCATCAAGCAGTGCCTGCGCGAGATGCCTGAAGGTCCCGTGCAGAGCGAGGATCGCAAGGTCGCTCCGCCGAAGCGGGGTGAAATGAAGCAGTCAATGGAAGCGCTGATCCATCACTTCAAGCTCTACACTGAGGGCTTCCACGTTCCGGAGGGCGAGGTTTATGTCGCCACTGAAAGCCCCAAGGGCGAGTTCGGCGTTTATCTTGTCAGTGACGGTTCCAACAAGCCGTATCGCTGCAAGATCCGGCCCACGGCATTCAGTCACCTTCAAGCGATGGACATGATGTGCAAGGGCCACATGCTTTCTGACGCCACTGCCATTTTGGGCGCGATCGACGTTGTGTTCGGGGAGTGCGACCGTTGAGTAACCTTGCAATCGCTGAACAGATGATTGCGCATTATAACGCGCAGGATGCGGATGCTTATGCCGCGCTGATGACTGAAGACGCTTGCGAAGCGAACTATCGCGGTGCAGTTGTGCGGGAAGGCCGTCAAGGTACGCGCCAGGGGCTCGCAGATGCTTTCGCGAAATGGCCCGAAAACAAGGCGGAAATTCGCGAGAAGCACGTCATCGGTGATTACGTTCTGTTTCGTGAATACGTAACGCGCGGCCCGGCAACGGATGGGTCGCCGCTGGTCGAACCGTTTGAAGTTCTTGCAATCTATAGTTTCGAAGATGGCAAGTGCTCGCGAGTGGAGTTTTTGCGGTGAAGCTGACGATGCTCGATCTAATGCGGGTATGGGCAGCCCTTACGGGTTTGGCGCTGGCGGCGTGTTTTTTCATTGCGCTCTGGCTCGGCTATCCCGCTTCCACAACTCTGCAGATGCTGGTTGTGGCAATAGGCGGTTTCGAGCTGTTCCTGTTCGCGCAGGATCTCTGGCTGAACCGGAAGGCTAACCATGGCTGACAGACACCTTGAACCTGATACGCCGGAGCTGCGCACACGCTGGGGCAATTTTGCTTTCACGGCGGAGTGGGATGCCAAGGCCAAGGCCGCGATTGCTCGGTATCCCGAAGGTCGCCAACGTTCGGCTGTGATGGCGTTGCTGGACTATGCCCAGCGGCAGGTCGGCGAAGAGACCAATACACAGGGCTGGCTGCCGATTCCGGTGATGGAATATGTCGCCCGTTATCTCGACATGCCGATCATTCGCGTTGTCGAGGTCGCAACATTCTACAGCATGTATAACCTAGTCCCCGTAGGGCGCTTCCATGTGCAGGTATGCGGCACCACACCGTGCATGCTGCGTGGTTCGGACGATCTGCTGGATGCCTGCCATGCTCGTGGCATGAAAAAGGGCTATACCACCAGCGATGGGATGTGGACGCTTACGGAGGTGGAATGCATGGGCAACTGCGCAACTGCTCCGATGGTCCAGATCAACGATGACAATTTTGAGGATCTGACAGCGGATCGTCTGAACGCCGTTCTGGATGCTCTGGCTCGCGGCGAAACGCCCAAGACCGGCACTCAGGAGCCGGGCCGCCATACTAGCGAGCCGCAAGGCGGACCGACGACGCTGATCGACATGGTCGACGAAAACCACGATTACCGCGGTGAGTGGGCATGAGCTTTGCCACAGTCGCAATTGCCGTGGTCGCTATTGCCATCGCCTGGAAAATCTTGGCGGGCACGATCAAGGTTGGCGTGATTGTACTGATTCTCGCCCTTGCCGCTTACCTCGTTTCGCAAGGAATGATCTGATGCTTCAGGATCGGGATCGCATTTTCACCAACCTCTATGGGTTCCAGCCCTGGAACCTGAAGGCAGCGCAGGCGCGCGGTGATTGGGATAATACCAAGGCACTGCTCGAACGTGGGCAAGACGCCATCATTGAGGAAATCAAAGCCAGTGGCCTGCGGGGCCGCGGCGGAGCGGGCTTCCCCACCGGCATGAAATGGTCGTTCATGCCCAAAGAGCCTGCAAAGGATGCCCACGGCAATCCCAAGCCGAGCTTCCTTGTCATCAACGCCGACGAATCTGAACCGGGTAGCTGCAAGGACCGTGAGATTATTCGCCACGATCCGCATAAGCTGATTGAAGGTGCGCTTGTGGCCGGGTTCGCGATGCGTGCCCGGGCGGCCTACATCTACATTCGCGGTGAGTATATCCGTGAGGCGGAAACGCTGTTTTCTGCCGTGCAGGAAGCTTACGACGCCGGGCTTCTGGGCAAGAATGCCGCCGGATCGGGATACGATTTCGACTTGTTCGTCCATCGCGGTGCGGGCGCTTACATATGCGGTGAAGAAACCGCGATGATCGAAAGCCTTGAAGGGAAGAAGGGGCAGCCGCGGCTAAAGCCACCGTTTCCGGCAGGTGCTGGCCTTTATGGCTGCCCGACCACGGTAAACAACGTGGAATCGATCGCAGTGGCGCCAACGATCCTGCGGCGCGGTGCATCGTGGTTCTCCAGCTTTGGCCGGGATAATAACAAGGGCACCAAGCTGTTCCAGATCAGCGGCCATGTTGAAAAACCCTGCGTGGTCGAGGAATCGATGAGTATTCCATTCCGTGAGCTTATCGAGAAGCATTGCGGCGGTGTGCGCGGCGGATGGGACAATCTGCTGGCGGTCATCCCCGGCGGTTCGTCGGTTCCGTTGGTTCCGGCAGCACAGATCATGGATGCCCCGATGGATTTTGACGGGCTTCGCGAGCTTGGATCGGGCCTTGGCACCGCTGCGGTAATCGTGATGGATAAGTCCACCGATATCGTGCGCGCCATTTCTCGCCTGTCCTATTTCTACAAGCACGAAAGCTGCGGTCAGTGTACACCGTGCCGGGAAGGCACTGGCTGGATGTGGCGCGTCATGGAACGGCTGCGCACGGGCGATGCGGCTGTTGATGAAATCGACATGCTTCAGCAAGTCACCAAGCAGGTGGAAGGCCACACGATCTGCGCACTGGGCGATGCCGCCGCGTGGCCGATCCAAGGTCTTATCCGGCACTTCCGACCAGAGTTGGAACGCCGGATCCACGAAGCCGGCAATATGGCGGAGGCCGCAGAATAATGCCTAAAGTCACCGTAGATGGCGTGGAACTGGAAGTCCCCAACGGCGCCACCGTGCTGCAGGCCTGCGAATTGGCGGGCAAGGAAATCCCGCGGTTTTGCTATCACGAACGGCTGTCCATCGCCGGCAACTGCCGCATGTGCCTGGTTGAAGTCGCTCCAGGGCCACCAAAGCCACAGGCCTCTTGTGCGCTGCCGGCGGCTGAGGGCCAGACTATCCGCACTGACAGCGAGATGGTGAAGAAGGCGCGGGAAGGGGTGATGGAATTCCTTCTCATCAACCATCCGCTCGATTGCCCGATTTGCGATCAGGGTGGCGAGTGTGATCTCCAAGACCAGGCAGTCGCTTATGGGCGGGGCGGTTCGCGTTATGAAGAGAACAAGCGCGCCGTTACAGAGAAGTACATGGGCCCGCTCATCAAGACGGTGATGACGCGCTGCATTCACTGCACCCGGTGTGTGCGGTTTTCCGAGGAAATCGCCGGGGTGGACGAAATCGGCGCGCTTTATCGCGGCGAGAACATGCAGATCACCACTTACCTTGAGCACGCGGCAAAGCATGAGATGAGCGCCAATGTGATCGACCTTTGCCCGGTCGGTGCGCTGACGTCGCGCCCTTATGCTTTTGAAGCTCGTCCTTGGGAACTGAAGAAGACGCTGTCTATCGACGTTTCAGACGCAACCGGTGCAAACATCCGCGTCGATAGTCGCGGCCGGGAAGTGCTCCGCGTGCTTCCGCGCGTCAATGATGACGTGAACGAGGAGTGGATCTCCGACAAAGCCCGGTACATGTGCGAAGGGCTGATGCGCCGCCGCCTGGATCGCCCTTGGTTGCGGAAGGATGGCAAGCTTCAGCCAGCAAGCTGGAACGAGGCGTTTGCCGCTATTGCCAGCCTCAATCCCGGCAACAGCATCGCAGCCGTCGCAGGCGACATGCTCGATTGCGAAACGATGTTCGCGGCAAAGAAGCTGCTCGGTGCGCTTGGTTCCACGTTGTTGGAAGGCCGTCAGACGGGCATGGACTACGATACGTCCAACCTGGCAGCGGTTAATTTCAACACGGGTTTTGCCAGAATTGAAGAGGCTGACGCGATCCTGATCGTCGGCAGCCAGGTCCGTCAGGAAGCGCCGCTTATCAATGTGCGCTTGCGCAAGGCTGTGAAGCGCGGCGCTAACGTGTTCCTGATTGGCCCGGAGTGGGACACCACTTTCGGTGGCGAGTTCCTTGGTAATGACCTGTCGCTGCTGGGCAACCTGCCCGGACATGTGGTTGATGCGCTCAAAGCTGCGAAGCGGCCTGCGGTCATCCTTGGTGGCGGGGCACTGGCGAAGGGCGCACTGAACCCGGCGCTGGCGCTGGCTGGACAGTTCAGCCTTGTCCGCGCGCTTGAGGACGGCTCGACATGGAACGGCTTCAACGCGCTGCACCTTGCTGCTGCTCGGATGGGCGGACTGATGTTGGGCTTCGCGCAAAAGGGCGGGATTGCCGATCTGGTCGCATCCAAGCCGAAAGTCTTGCTTTCGCTGGGCGCCGATGAAGTCGATTACACCCGATTTGCAGATTCCATGATCGTTTACATCGGCCATCACGGCGATGCAGGCGCTCACGTAGCAGACGTAATTTTTCCCGCTGCGGCCTATACCGAAAAGGCGGGAACTTACGTAAACACCGAAGGTCGCGTGCAATTTGCTGAAAAGGCTGTCTTTTCTCCGGGTGATGCGCGCGAAGACTGGACCATCCTTCGCGCCCTGGCCGATGCATTCGGGGTTAATGTCGGTTTCGACAGCTTCGAGGAATTGCGCGCCGCGATGACGGCCGAGGTTCCTGCACTGGGTCAAGAAGGTCTGGCCAATTATGGCGCCACGCTTCCCGAGGGCGGCGGCACGATGTCTGGTGAGATTGGTTATCCAGTGAAGGATTTCTACCTTACCAACGCAATTTGCCGTGCGAGCCCGACGATGCAGCGTTGCTCGGCAGAATTGATCCATGGCGAGGACATGGCGGAGGCCGCGGAATGACGCAGTTCTTCATTGATCTAGGCATGTCCCAAGACTGGGCGTGGTTTGTCGCTACGGTCTGCGGCATCCTGCTGATTGCACTTCCGGTAATGATCGCGGTGGCATTCGCCATTTATTTCGACCGAAAGATCTGGGCTGCCATGGCGCTTCGGCGCGGTCCCAACGTGGTTGGGCCGTTTGGATTGCTGCAATCTTTCGCGGACGGCCTGAAAGTCTTTCTCCAGGAAACCATCGTTCCTTCGGCAGCGAACAAGGGCCTGTTCCTCATCGCGCCGATCATCACGTTCACTGTGGCACTGATGGCCTGGGCGGTAATCCCGTTCAATTCGGGCGCAGTGTTGGCCGATATCAACGTGGGCCTGCTGTATGTCCTCGCAATCTCGTCGCTTGGCGTTTACGGCGTAATTATTGCTGGTTGGTCGTCGAACTCGAAGTACCCGTTCTTCTCGGCGATGCGCGCTTCTGCGCAGATGATCTCCTATGAAGTTTCGATCGGCCTTATCCTTATCTGCGTGGTGCTTTGGGCTGGATCGTTCAACTTGAACGAAATCGTTCAGGCGCAGAAGGGTCATGGCCTCGGCTTCGTGAATGCCTTTGCATTCAACCTTCTGCTGTTCCCGATGTGGGTGATGTTCCTGATTTCAGCCCTAGCCGAAACAGCGCGTGCGCCGTTCGATCTGACCGAGGCGGAGTCCGAACTCGTAGCCGGTTATCAAACCGAATATTCGTCGATGAGCTTTGCGCTCTACTGGTTGGGCGAATATGCCAACGTCCTCCTGATGTGCGCGCTGAATGCCGTGCTGTTCTTCGGAGGTTATTTGCCGCCGTTCGATTGGGCACCGCTCTATCTGATTCCGGGCTGGATCTGGCTGTTTGCCAAGATCGCGTTCTTCTTCTTCGTGTTCTCCTGGGTGAAAGCCACCGTGCCGCGCTATCGGTATGACCAGTTGATGCGCCTTGGCTGGAAGGTGTTCCTGCCGCTGTCGCTGGTGTTCGTGGTTCTCGTTTCGGGGTACCTGATGCTTACGAGGTATGGCGCATGAGTATCGCGCATTTGGTCAAGAGCTTTACGCTCTGGGAGTTCGTCAAGGCTCACTGGCTGACGCTGAAGTATTTCTTCAAGCCGAAGGTGACGATCAACTATCCGTTCGAGAAGAACCCGCTCAGCCCGCGTTTTCGCGGTGAGCACGCGCTGCGCCGCTATCCCAACGGAGAAGAGCGCTGCATTGCATGCAAGCTCTGCGAAGCGGTTTGTCCGGCACAGGCGATCACGATCGAGGCCGAACCGCGCGCCGATGGTAGCCGCCGAACGACTCGTTATGACATAGACATGACGAAGTGCATCTATTGCGGTTTTTGCCAGGAGGCGTGCCCGGTGGATGCCATCGTTGAAGGTCCGAACTTTGAATACTCGACGGAAACGCGCGAGGAATTGCTGTACGACAAGGCAAAACTGCTCGCGAATGGTGACAAGTGGGAGCGTGCACTCGCCGCGAACCTTGAAGCCGACGCGCCGTATCGTTAGGGCGCTCGCGGGGGAACGGCACCAGCCATGATTCACATATTCGCCTTTTATCTGTTCGCTATTCTGACCGTGGGGTCGGGCGCGATCACTATCCTTGCGCGCAATCCAGTGCACTCTGTGCTCTGGTTGATTCTCGCGTTCTTCAACGCTGCAGGCCTGATGGTCCTTGCCGGCGCAGAGTTCATCGCCATGCTTCTGGTCATCGTTTACGTGGGCGCAGTCGCGGTGCTGTTCCTGTTTGTAGTGATGATGCTGAACATTGATTTTGCAGAGCTTCGCGCGGGTTTTGTCCGGAACTTTCCACTCGGTATACTCATCGCCATCGTCCTTCTGGCCGAGCTGGTTTTGGGTGTCGGCGCATATCGGGCAGGAACGATCGAACTCGGCACGCCGGATGGTAGCGCGGCGGCGGTGGTTGGGGCATCCAACATCGAAGCTCTGGGCGGCCTGCTCTATTCCAAGTACCTGTTCCTGTTCGAAGCAGCGGGTCTTATCCTGCTGGTGGCAATGATCGGTGCTATCGTGCTCACACATCGTGAACGTGGTGACGTTCGTCCGCAAAACATCGGCAAACAGATCAGGCGCCGTCCTGAAGAGGCGACAATTAACGCGCGGCCCGAAGTGGGCCAGGGCATAAAGCTTTAAGGAGGGCATCGGTGATCGGCATCGAACATTATGTCGTGGTCAGCTCGATACTCTTCGTGCTGGGCGTGCTGGGCATTTTTCTAAATCGCAAGAACGTGATTGTCATCCTGATGGCTATCGAGTTGATCCTGTTGGCGGTGAACATCAATTTTGTGGCTTTCAGTTCCTTCCTTGGGGATCTGACAGGTCAGGTCTTTGCGATGTTCATCCTCACGGTTGCTGCCGGTGAGGCCGCAATTGGCCTCGCGATCCTGGTGCTCTACTTCCGTGGGCGTGGGTCGATCGCAGTCGACGATGTCAACCGGATGAAGGGATAATCGTCCGATGACATCTATTCTCGCCATAGTTTTTCTGCCGCTGCTTGCTGCGATCATTGCTGGCCTTGGCAATCGATCGCTCGGGAATGTGGCGGCCAAGTCGATTACCACTGGCGCGCTGTTTATCGCGTGCGGTTTGTCGTGGCCGATCTTCCTTTCGTTCCTGTCCGGTGGGGCCGAGGCACATGTGGTGCCGGTGCTGCTTTGGGTGCAATCGGGCACAATGACCTTCGATTGGGCGCTGCGCGTTGATGCGCTGACGGCCGTCATGCTGGTGGTCATCACGACGGTGTCGGCGCTCGTCCACCTGTATAGCTGGGGTTATATGGATGAGGACCCGGACCAACCGCGGTTCTTCGCCTATTTGTCGCTGTTCACCTTCGCGATGTTAATGCTGGTGACCGCTGACAACCTGGTACAGATGTTCTTTGGCTGGGAAGGGGTCGGTCTTGCATCGTACCTGCTGATCGGTTTCTGGTTCAAGAAGCCCAGCGCAAATGCTGCCGCTATTAAGGCGTTCGTGGTCAACCGTGTTGGCGACCTCGGCTTCATGCTTGGTATCTTCGGCACCTTCCTGGTGTTCGGCACCGTTTCCATTCCGGAAATCCTCGCTGCTGCGCCGGGCATGGCTGGCTCAACGATTGGTTTCCTTGGATACCGCGTTGATACCATGACAGTGCTGTGCATCCTCCTGTTCATTGGCGCGATGGGTAAATCGGCGCAGCTTGGTTTGCACACCTGGCTTCCGGACGCGATGGAAGGCCCGACCCCGGTTTCAGCCCTCATCCATGCCGCAACAATGGTTACGGCGGGCGTGTTCATGGTCTGCCGTCTGTCCCCGATGTTTGAAACCGCGCCAATTGCGCTTGGTTTCGTGACTTTCATCGGTGCCGCAACATGCTTCTTCGCGGCCACGATTGGTACGACGCAATGGGACATCAAGCGCGTTATTGCGTATTCCACCTGTTCGCAGCTTGGTTACATGTTCTTTGCAGCAGGCGTCGGTGCGTACGGCGCGGCCATGTTCCACCTGTTTACGCACGCGTTCTTCAAGGCACTTCTGTTCCTTGGCGCTGGGTCGGTGATTCATGCGATGCATCACGAGCAGGACATGCGTTTCTATGGGGGACTGCGTAAGAAGATTCCCCTCACCTTCTGGGCAATGATGGCGGGAACGCTGGCAATCACCGGCGTTGGCGTACTCGGTGTGTTCGGTTTCGCTGGTTTCTATTCTAAGGATGCCATTCTGGAATCGGCGTTTGCCTCGGGTTCTGAAGTTGGCCAGTTCGCGTTCTATGCGGGTGTCGTCGCCGCGTTGCTAACCAGCTTCTATTCCTGGCGCCTGATTTTCCTCACATTCTTCGGAAAGCCGCGCTGGGCCGGCTCGGAGCATATCCAGCACGCGGTTCATGGACATCATGAGCACGCGGACGAAGAACACTCATCGGAGAGCGAAGAGGGCGCGCATCAGAATGGCCATAACCACGGACATGCTGTTGAGGGCACCGCCGGTTATCAACCGCACGAAAGCCCACCTGTGATGCTGATACCACTTGCCATTCTTTCGATCGGGGCAGTGTTTGCAGGTTTTGCTTTCTATCACGGGTTCATCGAAAGTGAGGCCTTCTGGGGCGGGTCGATCTATTTCAACGAGCATCTGGTTCACGCCATGCATGAAGTTCCGTTGCTGGTGAAGCTTTCGGCTACGATCGTCATGCTGCTTGGTTTCGTGATTGCGTGGTATGGCTATATTCGCAACACGCGCTTTCCGGCTGCTGTCGTGGAACAGCTCGGCCCGGTTTACCGCTTCGTGTTCAACAAGTGGTATTTCGACGAGCTATACAATTTCATCTTTGTACGCCCGGCATTCTGGCTCGGCCGCCAGTTCTGGAAGATTGGCGATGTGGGCATCATCGACCGTTTCGGTCCGAATGGTGCCGCCTGGGTCGTCGGGGAGGGAAGTACTTTGGCGCGCAAGGTCCAGTCTGGTTATCTCAACAGCTATGCGTTGGTGATGTTGCTTGGTCTTGTCGGAGCTATCAGCTGGGTGATCGCGGGATAGAATGATGGATAATTTTCCGATCCTCAGTTTGATGCTGCTTGTGCCGCTACTCGCGGCCATCGGATGCTTGTTTGCTCAGGCACAGACCGCGCGCATGATTGCGCTGGCAGCGACACTTATCGATCTGGCACTCGGGGCGGTGCTCTGGGCGAGCTTCGATATTGGTGGAGCGCAGTGGCAGTTCACGGAACGGGTTGAACTGTTCGCGGGCTTCTCATGGGCGCTGGGCATTGATGGCATCGCGTTGATGTTGATCGTGCTTTCCGTATTTCTGATGCCAATCTGTATCGGTGCAAGCTGGACTTCTGTCGAAAAGCGTGTGGGCGAATACATGGCAGCGTTCTTGCTGATGGAAATGCTGATGATCGGCGTTTTTGCAGCACAGGACCTGTTCCTGTTCTACATATTCTTCGAGGCAGGCCTGATTCCGATGTATCTGATCATCGGCATCTGGGGCGGGGACAATCGTATCTACGCCAGCTACAAGTTCTTCCTGTACACTTTGCTTGGATCGGTGCTGATGCTGATCGCGATGCTGTGGATGGCGAATGAAGCTGGCACGAGCGACATTCCAACGCTGATGGCCTATGACTTTGCGCCCAATGTGCAAACTTGGTTGTGGCTGGCGTTCTTCGCGAGCTTTGCGGTCAAAATGCCGATGTGGCCAGTGCACACCTGGCTGCCAGACGCGCACGTTCAGGCTCCAACGGCAGGTTCAATCATTCTCGCGGGCGTTCTTTTGAAAATGGGTGGCTATGGCTTCATCCGTTTCTCGTTGCCGATGTTCCCTGAAGCAAGCGGGCAGTTCGCCTGGCTGATCTTTGCGCTGTCGATGATTGCCGTGGTGTACACGTCGCTGATCGCGCTGGTTCAGAGCGACATGAAGAAGCTGATTGCCTATTCATCAGTCGCGCACATGGGCCTCGTTACCGCCGGCGCTTTCGCGTTTAATGTTCAGGGGCTTGAGGGCTCGGTGATCATGATGCTTAGCCATGGCCTGGTATCGGGCGCGCTGTTCCTTTGCGTTGGCCTGATCTATGATCGCCTGCACACGCGGGAAATTGGTCGATACGGCGGCCTGGCAATTAACATGCCGAAGTACGCGGTTTTCTTCCTGTTGTTCACGATGGCATCGATCGGTCTGCCAGGTACTAGTGGCTTTGTGGCTGAATTCCTTGCCCTTGCCGGCATTTATCAAGTGTCCACTTGGGTGGCATTGATCTGTACCACCGGTATCATTCTTGGCGCGGCTTACATGCTCTACCTCTACCGGCGCGTAGCGTTCGGCGAACAGAAGAACTCTGACGCGGCAGCTATGACTGACCTGACGTTACGCGAAATCGCTCTTGTGGTACCGCTTGCGCTGTCCGTGCTTTGGATGGGTGTCTATCCGGAGAGTTTTCTTGCGCCGATGCGCAAGGACATCGCAGCGCTGGATGCCCGCATTGCGCGCGCCAGACCGCACGGAGACGCTCCGTTGCAACTTAGAGCGCAGCAGGGAGGTGCGGCCCAGGCGCATGGTGCAGATGATGCCGCGCAGGGGGGCGCGCACTAATGGAACTTCAAACCTCTCTTGCGCTCATTGCTCCCGAAATTGTTCTTTCGGTCGGCGCGCTAATTCTGACGCTCGCTGCCGCTTGGGCAGGTGACAAGGCTGCGCGCACGATCAGTGTGATAGCAGTGGTAATTCTTGCCGCAGTAGCATTCCTGACTGCTCCTGCCCTTTGCGGCGGTGTGGCAGGTGTAGATGCGGTTGCCTTCTTCGGACAGTTCCGCGCAGATGCCTTTGGCAGTTTCGCCAAACTGCTGATTTATGGATCCGCCGCCGTGGCCCTAATCATCGCGCCGACATTCTTCGATCGTTTGGGCGCAATGCGGGCTGAATATCCTGTCCTCGTGCTGCTCGCGACAGTCGGCATGAGTATAATGGCATCGGCAAGCGATCTGCTAACGCTCTATGTTGGGCTCGAGTTGAACTCGCTTTCGGCCTACGTGCTTGCCGCGTTCCTGCGTGATGATGAAAGATCAGCGGAAGCTGGCCTGAAGTATTTCGTGCTAGGCGCGTTGGCCAGCGGCATTCTGCTCTTCGGCATGAGCCTGACTTATGGCTTTACCGGCACCACGAGCTTCGAAGGCATTCGCACGGCACTGACGGGCGAGATGAGCATGGGTGCGTTGTTCGGCGTAGTCTTTGTGCTGGCCGGCCTTGCCTTCAAGGTCAGCGCTGTGCCGTTCCACATGTGGACCCCTGACGTTTATGAAGGTGCGCCGACGCCGGTGACGACCTTCTTCTCGACGGCTCCCAAGGTGGCGGCACTCGCGCTTTTGATGCGCGTTGCCCTGGATGCATTCGGAGAGCAAGTGGATGCCTGGCGGCAGATCATCATCTTCGCAGCCTTGGCTTCTATTGTCGTAGGTGCCCTTGGCGCGATTGGTCAGCAGAACATCAAGCGGCTTCTTGCCTATTCCTCGATCAACAATGTGGGCTTTATGCTGATCGGCCTGGCGGCAGCCACGCCAGATGGCGCATCGGCCATGCTGGTTTACATGGCGATCTATGTTGCCATGTCGGTTGGTAGCTTCGTGGCTGTGCTCATGCTGCGCCGGGAGGACGGTTCGCAGGTTGAAGCCATGGCCGATATTGCTGGATTGTCACGGACCCGCCCAGCAATTGCGGGAGCTCTAGCCGTGATCATGTTCAGTCTTGCCGGTATCCCCCCGCTGTTCGGGTTCTGGGGTAAGTTCGTGGTATTCCGGGCTGCTGTTGAGGCGGACTTGGTTGTGCTTGCGGCCGTCGGTATTGCGGCCTCCGTAATCGGCGCGTTTTACTACATTAAGGTCGTCAAGATCATGTATTTTGACGAACCCGCTGATGCAGTGAAGGGTAAGAGCGACTGGGCGCACCACGCTTTGCTCTGGCTCATGACCGCATTCCTTTCTCCGCTTGGATACCTCTTCACAGTCTGGTTGGGCAATTTGGCCGACAAGGCGGCAACTGCCTTGTTCCTTACGGCGTGACTGTCTGGCTGACCTACGGCGGTTGGCATGATTGAGTATCTGCAGGAAACCGGATCGACCAACGCGGACTTGCTGCATCGTCTGCAATCAGGCGATGCAGTACGTGAAGGTTACTGGCTTGTCGCTGATCGCCAAACTGGCGGTCGGGGCAGGCAGGGCCGCGATTGGTTCGATGGCATTGGTAATTTCATGGGCTCCACGGTCGTTCGCCGGCGACAGGGCGATCCTTCCGCGGCAACACTATTTCTGGTGGCCGGGCTGGCTGTCTACGAGGCAATTTCGTGGCACGCTCCCGCTCACTGCGATCTGAAACTCAAATGGCCAAACGATTTGCTCGCCAACGGAGCAAAGCTTGTCGGCATCCTCATTGAAGGGGCGGGCAATTCATTCGTGATCGGCGTCGGCGCAAATTTGGTCTCCGCGCCCGAGATACCTGGCCGCAGCGTGGCTGCGCTTTCAGAGTTTGGCACTGCGCCTCACAGGAATTTGTTCGCAGATGATCTGGCTCGCAGTTTTAGTTCTGAATTGGAACGGTGGCGCGCAACCGGAACGGCCTCTTTGATCCGTCGGTGGCGCCAGACGGCCCACCCTCCGGGTACGAGCCTTGAAGTTCACGAACCCGGCCGAACCAAGGTCAAGGGCATGTTTGATGGGCTGGCTGATGATGGGGCGCTGCGACTAAAGTTGGCGGATGGCACAATGCGTGTCATCCACGCCGGAGATGTTCTTCTGGCCGGCAACGGCGAGGACTGAGGAAACGGATTACCATGCTTCTAGCAATTGATGCCGGGAATACGAATGTCGTGTTCGCTCTGTTTGACGGGCGCGAATTGCGCGCGCGCTGGCGGATCGCCACCGATCCCCGTCGTACGGCTGATGAATATGCCGTTTGGCTGATACGCTTGCTGGAGATTGAGGGGATCGACCGTTCGCAGGTCACCCAGATCATTGTTGCTACTGTTGTGCCGCGTGCGCTTCACAACATTGAGGTGTTGGCAAATCAGTATTTCGGCAAGCCGCCGCTGATTGCGGGCAGGGGAGCTGTCGAATACGGCATCGAGATCGACGTGGAGGAGCCACGTACCCTTGGTGCCGACCGGGCCGTCAATGCCGTTGCAGGGCATGATCGTTACCCAGGTGATCTGATCATTGTCGATTTCGGTACTGCCACGACCTTTGACGTCGTGGATTTTAACGGCGCTTACAAAGGTGGCATCATCGTTCCGGGAATCAATTTGTCGCTGGATGCCTTGGTGGGGAATACTGCGATGCTGCCGCGCATCGCGATCGGCGTGCCGAAATCGGAAGGCGTGATAGGCCGCAATACCGAAGACCAGATGCAGATCGGTGTGTTCTGGGGTTATGTGGCGATGATGGAGGGGCTGATTGCACGGATCCGCAGCGAGATTGGGCGTCCAGCGAAGGTAGTCGCCACGGGCGGCCTGGCCGTCCTTTTTGATGAAGCAACTGATATATTCGACGTAGTTGACACCGATCTCACGCTTTACGGATTGGTCCTACTGGCTGAGCGGGCAACAAAATCATGAAACCCGGCAACGAACTGATTTTCTGTGCGCTTGGTGGATCCGGCGAAATTGGCATGAACGTCAACCTCTATGGGTGTGACGGAAAATGGCTGATGGTCGATCTGGGCATGACTTTCGGGGACAGCGATTACCCCGGGATAGACTTGGTGTTCGCTGATCTTGAATTCATCGAAGACCGCAAGGATGACCTGATCGGGATTGTCCTGACCCACGCGCACGAAGACCACATTGGTGCAGTCCCCTATTTTGCGGCAGACCTTGGCGTGCCGCTCTATGCGACGCCGTTCACCGCACGACTTGTGCGCGGCAAGCTTGAAGAGGCGGGATTGGTCGACAAGGTGGAACTGATCGTGATCGATCATCTCGATCCATTCGATCTCGGCCCATTTTCGGTACGCTACCTGCCGCTTGCTCATTCGATCGCGGAGGGCAATGGTCTGCTGATCGATACCCCGTATGGTCGTATCTTCCATACGGGTGACTGGAAGCTGGATGATGAACCGCAAATCGGCAAGCCCACCACTGCTGAAGAGTTGACTGCCATCGGCGAAGAGGGCGTGCTCGCACTTGTTTGCGATTCTACCAATGTCTTCAATCCGCAGGCATCCGGTTCGGAAGGAGCCGTACGGCGCGGTTTGCTGGAGGAGATCAAAACCCAGCATGGGCGGCGCGTAGTGGTGACCACCTTCGCATCAAACGTTGCTCGGCTTCAGACCTTGGGTGATGTCGCGAAGGCCAGCGGGCGCAAAGTGTGCGTTGCCGGGCGTTCGTTGGACCGGATCATCGAAGTTGCGCAGTCCAGCGGCTACCTGAAAGATTTTCCCGATACTATAGATCCCAAAACGGCAATGGACCTGCCGCGTGGGGAAGTCCTGATCATCGCCACAGGCGGGCAGGGAGAGCCGCGAGCAGCGCTGGCGCGGATCGCCGGAGGAACGCATCCGATCTCTCTGGAAAAGGGCGATGTCGTGTTGTTTTCCAGTCGCCAGATCCCGGGCAATGAAATCGCCATCGGGCAAATCCAGAACCGTCTCGCAGCAGCCGGGATTGAGATTGTGACTGATCGCCAAAGCATGATTCACGTGTCCGGCCACCCCGGCAGGCCAGAACTGGAAGCGCTCTATAGCTGGGTGCGCCCGCAAATCCTTATGCCAGTGCACGGTGAAATGCGGCATATGCAGGAACAGGGCCGCCTTGGGCGCACTTGTGGCATCAAGAATATCGTCGTGCAGAAAAACGGTGATCTTGTGCGGCTTGCGCCCGGTGCACCCGGTAAGTTCGGTGAGGTTCATTCCGGCAGGCTGGTGCTTGACGGTGAGATTATTGCTCCTGCCGATGGTGAGGCAATGGTCATGCGTCGACGCATTGCCTTTGGCGGCGTCGTGTCTGTGGCGGTTGCCGCCAACGGCGATGTGCGCGTTGCCGCGATGGGCCTGCCGCTGGAAGAAGACTTCGCGGCATTCATCGAAGAAGCGCAGGGGGATGTGGCAAAGGCGTTGAAGTCGGTGCGGGGCAACGATCCGGCCGAGCGCAGCGAGGCAGCGAGACTTGCTGCACGTCGTGCGGCTACGCGCTGGTCGGGCAAGAAGCCGCAAGTTCAAGTCATGCTTTTTGAGGATTGATCGCGGCAATGCAGTTAACCTCCATCATCGCGATCTATGCGCTCTTCTGGGTGCTGAGCGCGTTCGTCGTCATGCCGTTCGGGCTTCGCACTGCCGCCGATGATGAAAATAGCGAGAAGATTGCCGGACAGGCAGACAGCGCGCCAACTAATTTCCACGCCAAAAAGATATTATTGCGCGCAACGATCCTGGCCGCTGTCCTCTTCGCCGCGTTCTATCTCAATTACGTGATGGGATGGATCAGCGTCCACGATCTGAACCTGTTTGGCGAACCGCCCGCAATCAAAAGCCACTGATCCTTCCGGGGTGTCCTGAAAGGATCAGGTGCGTAAACGCTCGATCGCCTGCGCCAGCGCCACGTAAAGCTTGCCCATGTCCGACGAAAGCAGCGTCACGCCCAGTGCGTTGCCATCGCGGGTGGAAAGCACCTGACGCAGCATTCCTTCGAAATCGTGGATGTAACGGCTCACGTGTGAGCGGAAATCCGAATCGCGCTCAAACACCTGCTGTATCTGCTTGGCGTCGCTGCCATCGATGAGGCTGACGGCACGCCGCGTGAAGATTCCACGATCCCCGCGCAGATATCCTTCCCAAGCCGTATCTGCGACATCGTTGGAAAGCGCCTTGGCAATGTCGATCGCATTGGAATTTAGCGCTTCGGTGATGAGAGCGGCGCGGCGGGCGAAATCATTATCGATCTGTTCTTCGGCTTGTGAGCGGGCCTGCGACACCCGATTTTCCAGATTGGCCACAAGCTCATTCACCTTGGCAAGCTGATCTCGCAGCTGGATCGTCGCTTCGCGGCTGACACCTGCAGCGTGCGCGGCGGCTTGCTCAAGCTGGCCTGAGGCACTTGCCATGCTGTTATGGATTGCCCGGCCGATTGTTTCTGTGCTCGTTTGCTGAAGCTCGTTCACGATACGGGACACGCCCTGTGACCCCTGTTCGGAAATCAATGTGACCGTCTCGTTTGCAGATGTTTCCATTAGCTCCAACGTTTCCGCCAGTTCAGCGCGCGCGCGCTGGGTCACAGCGTCGCTCGCATCTGCCAGTTCGGCTAGCGATCGAGAGAGGTCAGCCAAGCTATCGCGATGACTGCTGGCCTCGTCGCGCAAGCGCCCCTGCGTTGATTCGAGATGAGACAACAATCCAAGAAGCTCGGCCTGCGAACGCTCGATTTGATCGGCGATCTGCCGGCCCTCATCCCCGGCCTGCCGCAGCGAGCCTGATATGGCTTGTGCTCGCGTTTCGGCCGACCTTAAGGCATTTTCGGATTTGTGGATTGATGCGGGCAACTCTGTTCCCACCTCCACTGCGGTGGCGTGGGCCAGCTCGAGTAGGCGTACGCTCGCGTCGGTCAGACTGGAGAGTTGACCCTCGGTCTCGCTCAAATGCGATTGGGCCACAGCCAGCTGCGCGGAAATGTGGGTGAGGCTGTCATGGACCTGCACGCCCGACTCAGTGGCGCTTTGGGCGATCATGGCAAGCTGGGTCTCGGATGCACCGAACTTCTCGACGATCCGCAGGGCTTGGCGCTCCAGGCTCTCGACATGGCGGCGCTGCAATTCGGCGCGCTGGGCAATCTCATGGTCCAGTGCTTCCAGCATTTCACTGAAACGGCCAAGGACCTGGCGCTCAGCGGATTCGGCCTGCTGGCGCCGTTCCGAAAGCTCGCGCAGCAATCGATCCGCCCGCTCAGCCATTCCCGATTCAATCAGTTCGGCTTCAGCCTGCATCGACGCGATGCGTTGTTGCGTTCGCTGAGTGAAGGCCGCGTCTGCCTGCTCCATTCGAACAAACAGCGCGTCCCGATCCTGCTCAAGAGCGGCTATGGCACTGCGCCAGGTTGCAGCAGCTTGCTGTTCACCCTTATGCAGCGAATGGGAAACGGCTTCGCCTTTATCGCGTAGCCCGGTTATCCGCGTATCAAGCGCTTGCAGGGCGTAATTCTCGGCCTCGCTGATATCAACTCGCACCGATTCAAGTTCTTGACCAAGCACCGCAGCCCGCTGACGTACAGATGCCAGCGCATCAATTTCATGACGATCAAGTTGGGTACTGAATTCAGTGCTGCGTTCGGTCAATTCAGCAAAGCGGGTGGCGGCAATCTTTTCAAGTTGCTCAGCCTGTTGAGCGAGGCTGGCAAGCGTTTCTTCAACCCTCGCGCGTAGCGAAGCGACCTGAGCTTGGCACGCATCGCCGAAGTCATTGATCCGGTGAAACCCGCGCACCATCTCTTCGATCTGGGCATGGGCGGTCCGACCGGCATTACCGATATTGTTGGTCACATCCTTGGCGGAGCTGGAAATTACCGGCAGTTGGCCGCGAAGCTTCTCCATATTGACGAGCGCGACTTCACTGACCTGTCCGATGGTTTTCACTCGTGTGGAGTTTTCCCCAATCAGTTCCTGCAAGCGTTCCGCGTTCTTGCTCAAGCGCTCCGTAGCCATGCGGCCTAATGCTTCCAGATCACGCGTTTGCGATGCCAAAAACTCACGCGCCAAGCTAAGCTCCTGATTGATTGTGAGAAGTCGCGTTTCAAGGCGAGAGGATTCTGCTGAAAGCAGATGGGCAGCATTGCCGAAACGTTTCGTTTCCCGACTGGAGTTGCGCATGGCTATCAGCCAAATTACGCCCACCAGCAGCACGGGCATCGTCCAGCCTGCAATCAGCTCTGCCCACTGCGAGGGAGGGATTCCGCTTCCAATCGCGGCTCCGTTTGCCCAGATGTAAAAGCCAGTCCACCCCGCGACGGCAAGCGCAGCCAGCGCGATGAGGCCCCAATCGGCAATCGCGGACTGGGCTGGTGGATCGCCCGGGTCATCATCGGCGTCGCCGGTAGCGTATGCGACGGTCTCTGAAAGATTCGTCTGGTTAGCCTCTGCCTCCGGGGTATTTCCCGTGGCGGTACCTTCACCTTCAGATCCACCGAAAGCGATAATGCGAGATCCCCCGTTCATGACGTCACGATACATGATCAGAGGGTGGCGGGCAATAAACCCCTAATTAACCCAACTGAGCGTACGCCCCGTCCATGGCTTATGAATCCGGAAGTCTCGACGCCACGATCGCGGCTGCTGCGGGAAGCGACACCGCCTTGATCGTGGAACTGCGCGAGGCGTTCTTTGAAAGCGTGGCGAAGCAAGTGGATCTGCTTGGCCGGGCTCGCTGCGACGGTAACTGGCGGATTTCCGCTATGCGTATCAAAGGGCTCGCCGCCAGCTTCCACTGCGAACAACTGCTGGCCTTAGCGGAAGATGCTCTTGAAGCCGCACCAGGAGAACCCACGATCGTGCGTGCGTTGCAGAGGTTTGTCGACGACTTTTCCCAATCCTGACAGACGCCTGCTTGGCAGGTGACGTGTGCTTCCGTAAGAATGCCTGTCGCTGCCATGGAGAGCTGCGCTGCGTATATTTCTGCTGGACCTGACCGAACCTGTCACGAACGGATCGCATGTGCGTCCCGGCTTCGTGCGGCTGGGTGGCCGATCGATATCTGAGCATCAGCTTGATATCGCGCTTGATTTCGGATGCGAGCGGATCATTTGTCTGGTCAACGTGCTGGATCCGCAGATTCTCCCGCTGCAGCACCGGACGGAGCGGGCGGGTAAGCTGTTCCACACGGTAACAGCGGTGCGTGAACTGTCGGCCCTTGTCACCGCAAATGATGAAGTCATCATCATGGATGAAGGGCTGATGGCTGACCGAGAGCGGGCGCTGAGCGTGCTCGAATCGGGCAGCGGAGTGTTCGTCCAACCGGTTGAAGTGGGACTGGCTGCGGGTTTTGAACGCCTTGATATAAACAACTCGTCTGCCGGGATTTTGCGTATTCCGGGCAGGTTGATCGAGGAACTGGCCCAGCTTTCCACAGATTACCACATCAGTTCGGCGCTAACCCGTATCGCTTTGCAGGATGGCCTGCCGATGCGGGAAGTTCCTGCAGAAGCGCGCAGCGGGCTTCAATGGCAGAAAATATCCAGCGACAGCCAGGCCATTGCCATAGAGCAGGATTGGCTGGTCCAACAGTTGGGCCAACCGGGTGCACAATCGCCTGGAAACTGGCTGGCCCGGCAAGGTGTGCTGAGTGTTGGGCCCTCACTGCTGCATGCGGGTAATGCCTCTGCGATCATGCTGGGTGTGATGCTGGTCGTGATCGCGCTTTCACTTGGCGTTGCATCGCTAGGTTGGCCGATCGCCGGTTTCCTTGGCTCTGCCGCCGCATGGGTTTTCTACCGTGCTTGTATGATGTTGCGACGTATCGAACTGCCTGCCGTTGGCCGCGACGGTGAGCGTAGAGATTATCTGCGGGTGTTGGGATGGGGATTCGATGCCCAGCTTGCACTGCAAGCTGTCTGGGCGGCCGACCTTGAACATGGCGAAGGCATAACTGAACATATTTTCATACCCGTTATCTTCCTGCTGCTGGTGCGCTTACTGCCGCAACTGCACACGATGCTGGCTTCGCCTTGGCTGGGCGATCGGGCAGTCATAGCGTTCGGGTTTGCCTTATTCGCGGCGCTAGGTGTCTTGCATTGGGCAATGGCGCTAGGTGCTGTGGTGCTGATTGGGCTGGCATTATTCGCCACTCGCCCAAATATCGGATAACGTGCGTTTAACCATGGGATGCTATGAGCAGAGCATGATGAGCACAATTTCGTCCTCCGTCGGCGTGGATTCGGCCGAAATCGCTTTGCAGAAGAGGCTTGCAAAGGGCGACGCGACGGCCGAATCGATTGCTCCGGTCCTGCGCCATGTCCTGACAAGCGAGGACAGCTCGCTGTTCGGCGATGCAATCGTTGCGTCGGTGAAAGGAATGCTGGCAGATCTGACCAGCCAGCTGCTTGATCGCCCGGTACTGAGTGGCGGGGTTCCTGAAGCATTTCGGGCCACTGAACCTGATTTCCACCTTGCAAATGTTCTGAGTGACGTCTTGCTGGAAAGCGCCGCTTTGCTGCGCCACCTCCACGCGCTGGCGCTGGAATGGCAGCTAATTCAGCGCCTGGAGGCACAATTCGGCGTTGATCCGGTTCTAACTCCGCTGCTGCAAGGTATGATTGCTTCGAGCAACGCGGAGGTGGCGGGCCTGGCCATGCAATTCTTGGCTTCACAGGCGCGCCATGTTCAGGCGCAGCGGAAGATGTCTCTCCCGCTGCTTGAACTTCCTCCGGAGCTCCTGCACATCGCGCTGACTGCATTGCGCGCCGCAAGCGACCGGGTGGGCCAGGCAGGGCATCAGGCAAGTGCCGTGCAATCCCGCGTTCGTCAGGATTATGACGAGGGATCGACAAGACTCGGCCTGGCATCGAACCTGGTGGCTTCACTTGGCGAGAGTTCTGGTGATGCGCTGTCGGTCCGTCATGCCGGGGTGACGCTGTTCATCACTTCGCTCGCTATTGGTGCGGGGATTGATCGCGATCTGGCCGCGCTATCTACGCATGAGAGCCAAGCCGCGCGATTAGCTTTGTCGCTGCGTTCTTGCGGTCTTAATACCCGCGCAATGCTGGATCAGTGCCTGACGCTCCATCCTGATATCGGGTTCCCTTCCGATCTGAATGAATTCAGCCCGAACGCCGCCGCTGCATTGCTTGCCGCCGGCGCAGCGCATTTAGGGGACTGACACCATGCGAAGCCCCGATACCGGACTTGCCTGCGCTATCAGCGACGCTGACGATCGCCTCCTGTTGGCCGATGAGCCACTGGCCAGCTTGCAACTGCACTGCGGGGGGGAACTGCCTGGGCGGATCGCTATTCCGGCACTGCTCGACGCAGTTGGGAAAGCGCGTCGCTATCAACTGAAACTCGGCCGCGATATTCGGGCATACAACGGCGCGGAAATTATCTCAGCGTGGGCCGAGGTACAGCCGCGTTCCGATGGCGATCCCGGTTGCGAAATCCGGCTTAGCCGTTGGCGTGTCGACCCGCTGCCGACGATGGACGAGCGATCCGAAGCGGCAAGAAGGGCAACGATTGATCGCCAGGTTGCAGAGTTTTCAGCCGTTCTCGATAGTGAGCAACGGATATTGGCCCATACCAGTGAAGCTCCGGACTTGGCCGAACTGGATGCAAAGCTTGGCAGCCAGCCACTCAGCCGGTGGACCGACTTGGTGGCCATTCGCGGATTGAGCCATAGGCAGCCCCTGCACTGGCGGCTGCTGGACGGGGCTACCATAGGCATCGAAGGCTCTGACCGAGAATGGCGCGCGGTCCTGCTTCCGAAATGGAATGGGCAAGCTAGTCCCGCCGGATTTGAGCTTTTGTTGCTTTCGGACGAACCCGCACGGCCGCTCCCTGAAACGGAGGCGGATGATCACACCAGCACCCGCAAAGATCTGGTGATCGGTGCCGAGGTAGCGCCTGTGTTGCGTCAACCGATTGCGCGGATCATCGCAAATGCAGAAACGATCCGTTCGCGCCTGGCTGGACCGCTGGCCGACGAATACGCGGCTTATGCCTCCGACATTGCGAATGCGGGGCAGCTTTTGCTTGGCCTGTTGGACGATCTTGCTGATCTGGAAGTGGTCGAGGCTGAGGACTTCACCACTGCGCCGGACCGGATCGAT
>JAZQRJ010000047.1:0-5392 GCA_045629505.1 Novosphingobium sp. | reverse complement strand
TCGAACATCACATGATAGCGCGCGAGATGGGAGGCATAGTCTGTAAGCTGCGGCTCGACCGCGAACAGGTATGGCAGGCAGGTGGCGAACGCCAGCACGATCGCTCCCCAAAGGACGATCCTGTTATCGATGTCCGACCGGCTAACCGCTGAAGAATGGGCAGCCAGAAGCATCAATCAACTCCATGAGTTTAGTGCTTTTATGGGGAAAATGGCAGGAGTGGAGGGACTCGAACCCCCGGCATTCGGTTTTGGAGACCGACGCTCTACCAACTGAGCTACACTCCTGCGGGAGCGGGTGCCTCTAATGCGTCCAAGCGGGGAACACAAGCGGTGAACTTTGCACATAATAGTGCTTTCGTATCCGCCGCCGAACAAATTTGCTATAACGGCACCCGTGCACGCCCCTATTTCGCCGCTGATCATTGACCCTGAAGTCCTGATTCTCGCCTATCGTAGCGGAATTTTTCCCATGTCTGACGCCCGCGACGATCCGGATGTATTCTGGATTGAACCGAGGTTGCGGGCGATTATCCCTTTGGAAAACTTCCACCTTTCGCGCTCGCTGGCGCGAACGCTGAAGCGCGGGCGCTTTGAGGTGACGTGTAACCGCGCCTTTTCAGCAGTGCTGGACGCGTGCGCCACCCCCCGGCAGACCGACAACGGCGGCAGCTGGATAAGCCACCGCATCCAGGCGAGCTATGAACGCCTGCATGAACTCGGCTGGGCCCATTCCATCGAATGCTGGAAACGCGGCGAAGATGGTGAGCGGGCGTTGATCGGCGGCCTTTATGGAGTCGGCTTTGACCGGGTGTTTTGCGGGGAAAGCATGTTTTCCCGCGTTACGGATGCGTCCAAAGTCGCCCTGGCATGGCTGGTCGCCGCACTGAGATTTGCGCGAATCGAATTGCTCGACTGCCAGTTCCAGACATCGCACCTCGAATCACTAGGCGCGATCGAGATCGAGCAGGAACAATACCTTGAAATGTTGAATCAGGCGCAGCGCCCCTACTCCGCCGGAGACGCCCCGCTATCGTTGCCGGAAGCATTCGCCGCACTGGGCGAAGCGGCGGGACTGGGCGAAGCCGCCGGACTGGGCGTTGGTGATGGCCGGGCCGGACGGGCCGGGCCGGTAGAGGAAGCATCAGGCAAAGCCGCTTCCTCTCCTGGGAAATTCATCGCGCAGTTCTTGACCCAAACGTCATAGACGGGATGCTCCACGACATTCAGCGCCGGTGAGTTTTTGAAAAGCCAGCCAGAAAAGACCTTGCGCCAGCGCGGCTGCGCCCCCGGTGAGGGCGGCTCTTCCACCAGTACGCGCACGAATGCACCCACTTCCTCAGGACGTTCCCAAGGCGCAGTCCGCTCACAACTGTCCACAATGACCACGACGTTGCCTACGCGTCGCCGTTCCCCGATCTTCAGCACCAGATCCTGCGTGAGATTGTTCCGCTTGTTAAGCAGGCCAATCGTGGCAACCCGGTCCTTGTTCGGCGTCACGCCGTCGCTAAGCGCCGGTGCGATCCGTGTAGTAGAGGATACCGCAGTAGCCGTTGCCGTCGGCTGCGGCTGCTTTGATGGCTGATCGCCACCGCACCCGGCCAGCAGCGCCAGCCCCGTGGCCACCCCCGCAACAGCCAGCGCCCGCTTCATCTGCGGTGCGCTCAACTGTCAGGCGACCAGGCTTCGTAATCGCCCGTCGCCCGCGCACGCACTCCGCCCTGTTCCAAAGCGCCTTTCGGGCGATAGGCATTGGGCGTGCCGGTTACGTTGGGCACAAACTCCGCCTCCCATATGCGCGGCGGAGGAAGATAACTTTCCGGCACACCATCGAAAGTGCCGTGAAGCCAGCCATGCCATTCAGAAGGCACCCGGCTCGCGTCATTCGGCCCGTTATAAATCACCCAGCGGCGTTCTCGCCCATCGGGAGACTTCTTCTTGGACCGGTAATACTTGTTACCTTGCGCATCAGTGCCGACATGCTCGCCATTGCGCGCGCTCCAAAGCGACGTGCCGATGGTCGCGCCATCCCACCAGGTGAAGATCTTAGACAGCAATCCCATGGCTTCGCGCGTTACTCCGACGCTGACACGGGTGCAAGACGCTTGGGCAATTGAAACGTCACTTTGTCACCCGGCCCAAGGCCAAGCTCCGCCGCGCGCCCCCCATTCAACTCCAGCACAGCAGCTGCCTTCCCCCGGGAAAGGCGCGGTGATTCGCTGTATGGTGCAGCATCCGCCTCGATATTGAGGATGCGGTGATCGGTGCCGATGAAGATGATATCCAGCGGGATAACCGTGTTTTTCATCCAGAAACTTGCGGGACGAGGAGGATTGAAGGGAAAGATCATCCCTTCATCAGACCCCATCTCACGACGAAACATCAGGCCCTTGGCCTGCTGCTCGGGAGATTCGGCGAATTCCACGTTGAATGAGTGTGTCTTGCCACCGCTCGAAACCGTGAGCGGAATAACCCGCAGGCCAGATTCGGGATGACGTTCCGCCGAGGACTTTTCAGCCGTCGCTCCGCTCGATGCCGCCCCGGAGGTGGCGGGCGAACAAGCAGCCATCACTGCCAGAGGCAGCAAAAGCACGGCAAACGGCTTCACACTACGTTTCAGCATCACTTCCTTCGCACCTTGCCCAATCTTCCGCCTCACGCGTTGAATGGGCATCGACCATCGCCAGCACATGCTCCATCGCATGACCCGCGCGCAACATCGCCGCAATCTGTTTTTCGCGCACCGCGCGATCGGGCGATTGCTGCCCGAAAGGCCCGAACCTTCGCTTACGAGCGAGATTCATGGCAGCAGTGCGCAAGTCATACTCGCCAATCGGTATCGCATCGCGGACGGCCTCATCCACGCCCGCATGACCAAGCGCCTGATTCACGCGCCGCCTGCCATAGCCACGCCGCAACAGGCTTCCAGCCTTGTTACGAGCATAAGCTTCATCGTCGATATAGCCTGCCTCCTCGAAGCGTTCGGCAAGCTGTGCTATATCGGGTTGCGCCTCGTCTTCCCAGCCGCGCTCTCGCACTTTGCGCACGAGATATGCCTCCAGCTTTGCCCGGGTGGTGGCGAATCTTGCGACGTAAGCAAGGGCTAGCTCTCGGAGCTTTTGGGCATTAAGGGGCCGTGGATTACGACTGGTTCGAACCATATTGCCCTATTCGTGCCACAGTCCGGTCGCAATGGGGAGAGCAGAGGAAAAGAGATACTCGCTTTTTGGAGCGAATATTAACGTACAAAATCTCTGATGTTGTTGGGCTAACTGGTTAAACTATAACGAGTAATCGTATTTATGAGCGACACCACAACCCTGGTGCCGAGCACCAAACAACCCTTGCGACCCACCCCGAACGAAGACACTCTTCCTCGCAGAAGGGCGGATTTCACCACGTTCTGTGAGGCAATGGACTACGCTGCCAGGGGTAAACGCGGATTTAATTTCCACGACGCACGCGGCAATTTGTCGCGCGTCTATCCCTTCTCGGAGCTCCGAGAAGATGCACTGAAGGTCGCATGGCGGCTCGTCGCCCAAGGTATCAAGCCCGGTGACAGGATCGCGCTGGTTGCCGAAACCGGCCCAGATTTTGCGGCCCTGTTCTGCGGAGCGATCTACGCCGGAGCGTGGCCCGTGCCCCTGCCCCTGCCCACCAGCTTTGGTGGTAAGGATAATTATATCGATCAAATTTCCGTGCAACTGCACAGCGCTGAACCGGAAATCCTGTTCTATCCGCCGGAACTGGAAAACATGGCTCTTGCTGCTGCGCAACGGCAGGGTTGCAAGGCTATTGCCTGGGATGCCTTCGCCGCGCAGGATGCTGTGGAAACGCAGCTGCCCACTCCATCGCCCGAGGATATCTGCTTCCTCCAATATTCCAGTGGATCGACCCGGTTCCCGCACGGGGTGGCGATTACGCACAAAGGCCTGCTGGCCAATCTGGCCGCGCATAGCCACGGCATGAAAGTCGTGGAAAGTGATCGCTGCGTCAGCTGGCTGCCGTGGTATCACGACATGGGGTTGGTTGGCTGCTTCCTGTCACTGATCGCCAACCAGATTTCGGCCGATTACCTCAAGACAGAGGATTTCGCCCGCCGTCCGTTGGCATGGCTGGACATGATCAGCCGCAATCCCGGCACGTCGTGTTCATATTCACCCACCTTCGGGTATGACATTTGCGCGCGCCGTGTTTCCAGCCAGACGAATGTTGCTGAACGGTTCGACCTTTCCCGCTGGCGGCTGGCAGGCAACGGCGCGGACATGATCCGGCCTGACGTGATGCAGAATTTCGTCAATGCGTTTGCCGACGCCGGCTTCAAGGCTTCCGCCTTCCTGCCCAGCTATGGCCTTGCCGAAAGCACCCTGGCCGTCACCCTGATGCCACCGGGCGAAGGAATTCGCGTCGAACTGGTGGAGGAAGAACGCCTCTCCGGGGCGCCGCGCGACCTCTCACGTCCCGCTCGCTATCGTGCAATCGTGAACTGCGGCCGGGCCGTGCAGGGCATGAAGCTGGAAATCCGGGGCGAAGGAGGCAATCCCCTGCCCGATCACCATATCGGCAAGGTATGGTGCAGCGGCAGCAGCCTGATGCATTCCTATTACCGCGATCCCGAAGCGACCGCAGCCTGCATGGTCGACGGCTGGCTGGACACCGGAGACATGGGCTACATGGCCGATGGCTACCTGTTCATAGTCGGACGCGCGAAGGACATGATCATCATCAATGGCAAGAACCACTGGCCGCAGGATATCGAGTGGGCTGTCGAGCAGCTCCCTGGCTTCCATCAGGGTGATATTGCCGCTTTCGCGCTGGAAACCGAAGGCGGCGACGAAGTGCCCGCAGTGCTGGTCCACTGCCGCGTTTCCGATCCCGAAGAACGCCGCAAGTTGCACAGCGAGATTCGCGACAAAGTTCGTTCCATCACCGGCATGAACTGCATCGTCGAGCTGGTGCCGCCACGCTCACTACCGCGCACGAGCTCTGGCAAGCTTAGCCGCGCGAAAGCAAAGAAGCTGTATCTGGAAGGTGAAATCGCGCCGCTGCCATTGGCAGCGTGAGCCATTCCATTCGTGTTCCCCTCCGCTCCATCGGGGCGGAGGGGCGCAGAGGCTGAGTTACAGCTTACGGTGCAGTTCCAGATAATCCTCACGGATACGCAGGCTTGCAGCTGCAATCTGAATTTCGCGGAGGAACAGCGTCAGCCCCCACATCAAAAGCATGATCGCGATCAGGAAAAAGCCGGCGGCGACCCGATCCAGACGATAATTTCCAATATCCTCGAGAAACAGCATCGCGACAGTCGCGCCGATCGAAAGGCCGCCCAGCACAAGCAAGCGGATAGCGCGGGTTATCAGCGCAATACGGCGGTCGATGCTACGCATCTCCAT
>JAZQRJ010000046.1:0-44354 GCA_045629505.1 Novosphingobium sp. | reverse complement strand
CAAAAGTGTCGCAAGAGTCTTCATTACCGGATTCGAGGCCGCGCCGCAGCCAGTTCACGCGTTGTGCACTGGTGCCGTGAGTGAAAGTTTCCGGGTTTACTGCCTGCCCCGCCTGCTTTTGCAGGGTGTCGTCGCCGATCGCCGTCGCTGCCCGCATACCTTCCTCAAGATCGCCCGGCTCGATCAGGTGTCGATGAGTTCCTGCCCACACACCAGCATAGCAATCAGCCTGCAGTTCCATGAGAACCTGCAGTGCGTTTTCCTGACGCGGGTTTTGTTGCTGCGCGCTTCTCACCTGGTCTGCCACCCCGGTGAGTTTCTGGACGTGATGGCCATATTCGTGGGCGATAACGTAATATCGAGCGAAGTCACCGCCAGCGCCCATTTGTCGGTCCATCAGGTCATAGAAGCTAGTGTCGATGTAAATGCCATGATCCGCTGGGCAATAGAATGGCCCCATCTCACTCGATGCGGCGCCGCATCCGGACCGGGTTCCTCCTTGATAGAAATTGAGCGTCGGCTGCCTGAACGTTATGTTCGCCTGCTGGAAACGCGGTGCCCACGTGTCATTCAGCAAGCTGAGCGCGTTGCACGCTTCAAGCGAGTAAGCGTTCGCTTCGCAGATTTCGGTTGTTGAACCGCCAACCGCTATTTGCTCTTGCTGCGGCTGCGAAGGCCCTTGCACCGATTCTATGGTGCCCAGCATTTGCCCCGGATCAATTCCAAAGACTAACGCGCCGATCAATACGATGACGATGGTGCCGCAGCCCAGTTTGCCACCGGGCATACCGCCTCCGCCTCCACCGCTGCGTACGCTGATATTCTCCGGGTTGAAGCGAGGCAGGCGCATAAAGTCCTCTCCACATTGTGCAGTTGCGAAAAAGACTGGACGCAAGTCGCCTTCTTCTTTCACAGTTTACGAGTAACAAAATGACGGAGTCGAGTATGTTTCTCAGCGGCAAGCGGGCGGTCATCACGGGATCGACTTCAGGCATTGGTCTTGCCATCGCCCGATCATTGCGTGCGGAAGGGGCTGATGTGGTCCTCTCCGGTTTTGGCGAAGAGGACCAGATCTCCGCTCTTTGTGAGGAACTGGAAGCCATCCATGTCGCTGCGGACCTGACGCAACGCAGCGGCGTTGAGCAATTGATGGAAATGGCGGGCGCGGTCGATGTCCTCGTAAACAATGCCGGTATGCAGCACGTCGCCCCGGTTGAGGAATTCCCCGTTGCCAAGTGGGACCAGATCATCGCGTTGAACCTTACCGCCGCTTTCGACGCTGCGCGGCTGGCCGTGCCGGGCATGAAGCGCGCAGGTTGGGGGCGAATCATCAACATTGCCAGCGCCCATTCGCAGAGCGCATCGCCGTTCAAGTCTGCCTATGTCGCCGCCAAGCATGGTTTGAACGGTTTGACCAAGACGCTGGCGCTGGAACTGGCGACATTTAAGATTACCGCCAATTGCATAAGCCCGGGTTATGTCTGGACGCCGTTGGTGGAAAACCAGATTCCCGACACGATGAAGGCGCGCAATATGACGCGCCAACAGGTGATCGAGGACGTTATGCTGGAACGGCAGCCCACCAAGCAATTTGTGCAACCGGCAGACATTGGTGCGATGGCCGTATTCCTCTGTCGGGATGAAGCAGCCAATATCACGGGCTCAAACATAACAGTGGATGGCGGTTGGGCGGCCCTCTGACTGAGGCGATTTGCACGCACGCAATCTTTTTCGACTAATTCTTTGAGTGCCGTTGCGCAAAAGCTTTTATGTGAACCGCCCTTCGTATAAGTCAAAGCGATGAACAGGGTCGGGGTCAGTGCAATAGCAAAGCGTGTTCTGCTTTGTTTAGCCATTCTTGGCGCGGCTCTGTCTTCTGCGGCATACGCGAAGGGTGATGCTGCGCTGGAAAGGCGGCTGAGAGCCCATATCAATGTCCTCGCCAGCGATGAGTTTGAGGGGCGTGAGCCGGGCACGGAAGGCGAAGCCAAGACTCTGAAATATCTTGGACGAGAATGGTTCTCCATCGGCCTAGTGTCCGGAACTAATGATCCGGGAAATGAATGGTTTGCGCCAGTCACACTTGTTGCCCGCGAACCCGCAGTTGGAAGGGCGGTTTTCTTTCGGCAGGGACGGGTAATACCTTTGCCCCAGGATTCCGTTCTGCTTCTGACTTCCGGAAAGCGTAGCTTGGTGAGGGCCGCGCCTTTGCTGTTCGTTGGCCGGGACAGTACGGCTGACTTCTCTCGAAACGAACTCGCAGGCCGGGTCGCCGTGATGCTGGATGACGGCAATGAGAACGGTGAACGGCAGAACGCTTTGCTCGCTGCTGGTGCGTCCAGCGTCCTCACCGTGCTCGATGGATCGCGAACGCTGGAGCAGATCTCGGCGCGGCGGCAGAGATCTGGCTATGCACTAGCCGAAGATTCGCTTGGCGGCGATCTTGAAGGGTTCATCACCCGCGAGGGCATGGCGCGCTTGCTCCAGTCGTCACGGTATACTCTCGCCGATTTGGAGAAGGCGGCCGGGTCGAAGGACTTTCCCCCCGTGCCGCTGGGCATCAGTGCTTCGCTAGAAGCGACAACGCGCGAAACTACGATCCATACATACAACCTCATCGGCAAAATTCCGGGCAAGAATCCCTCTGCCGGGGCGATCCTGCTGGTTGCTCATTGGGACCATTTTGGTGTCTGTGCTGAGCCGCCTGCCGAAGCTTTGATCTGCAGTGGAGCGATTGACAATGCCAGCGGCGTCGCCGCGCTGACGGAGATTGCACGCAGGCTGGCGAAGATGCCTCGGCTGGATCGCGACGTATATTTCCTGGCAACGACGGCGGAAGAGCTTGGCCTTCTCGGCGCTCATGCTTTTGCGGATAATCCGCCGATGCCGCTGTCAAACATTGTTGCCGCATTCAACCTCGATACCCTTGCGATCGCTCCTTATGGAACCCCACTGGCCATCGTGGGCAGGGGTATGACCAATCTTGATGAGGACATCATCAAGGTCGCGCGGCGCGAACGCCGGAAGATCATCGTCAACGACGAAGCGAACGAATTTTTGCGGAGGCAGGACGGATGGGCGCTCTTGCAGCACGACATACCCGCAGTCATGGTCACCAGCGCTTACGGCGAGATCGACCGGATGCGCCAGTTTTTCGACACTAATTATCACAGGCCGTCCGACAATCTCTCTCAGCAGCTGGAGTTGGGAGGTGCGGGGCAGGACGTGCAGTTCCACGTCGCGCTGGTCCGCTGGTTTGGCGATGCAAAGAAGTTTTCCCCCGCCGGGAAATGAACTCTAGCGACGATGGCCCTGTTTGATTACATGGGCCGCCACAAATCTGAACCCGATCCTTTAGGAGCGACGCACCGTGGCGCATATCGAAATACCGCTGGGCCTCACTTTTGACGATGTCCTGCTGCGCCCAGCTGCCTCTGACATTATTCCCAATCTGGCTGATACGCGCAGTAAGCTGACGCGCAGCATCGAGCTGAACATTCCGGTTATTTCCTCTGCAATGGACACCGTGACCGAAGCAGACATGGCAATCGTCATGGCGCAGATGGGCGGCATCGGCGTGCTGCACCGCAATCTTACCATTGAAGAACAGTGCGCGGCGGTGCGCGCCGTGAAGCGTTTCGAAAGCGGCATGGTCGTCAACCCGATTACCATTGCGCCCGACGCTACTTTGGGTGAAGCGCAGGCGCTGATGAAGAACCACCGCATCAGCGGTATTCCCGTTGTGGAACATAGCGGCAAGCTGGTTGGTGTTCTCACCAACCGTGATGTTCGCTTTGCCGATAATCCGCGGCAGCCAGTGCGTGAGTTGATGACGAGCGAGAACCTCGCGACCGTCAGGTTGGGCACTAGCGGAGATGAAGCGCGTCGCCTGTTGCATCAGCGGCGGATTGAAAAACTGCTGGTAGTGGACGATGCTTTCCGGTGCATCGGCTTGATCACCGTCAAGGACATTGAAAAGGCTGTCACGTTTCCCAACGCCACCAAGGACGCGGCTGGAAGGCTGCGCGTCGCGGGTGCAACGACGGTGGGCGATCGTGGTTTTGAACGGACCGAGGCGTTGCTTGATGCTGAGTGTGACGTGGTGGTGATCGACACTGCGCATGGTCACAACCGCGACGTTGCCATTGCCGTCGAGCGCGTGAAGAAGTTCTCCAACGGGGCCCAGGTTATCGCGGGCAATGTTGCCACTGCAGAAGCGGCCAAAGCTCTGATTGATGCGGGCGTCGATGCGATCAAGGTCGGCATCGGACCGGGTTCTATCTGCACCACTCGGATCGTTGCGGGCGTTGGCGTTCCTCAGCTTACGGCGGTGATGGACGCGGCCGAGGAGGGCGACAAAGCGGGCATTCCGATCATTGCTGATGGTGGCCTGCGGACCTCTGGCGACGCAGCGAAGGCACTGGCCGCTGGCGCGTCGACCATCATGATTGGTTCCATGCTTGCGGGCACGGAAGAAGCCCCGGGTGAAACGTTCCTCTATCAGGGGCGCGCATACAAATCCTATCGCGGCATGGGCTCTGTCGGTGCAATGGGCCGTGGATCGGCCGATCGGTACTTCCAGGGTGACATCAAGGACCAGATGAAGCTGGTTCCGGAAGGCATCGAAGGGCAGGTGCCGTTCAAGGGCCCAGCCAAGGATGTAATTCACCAGCTTGTGGGCGGTATCAAGGCGGCAATGGGCTACACCGGTTCAGCGACGATCGAGGATCTGCGGACCAAGGCGCAGTTCGTGCGCATCACGAATGCTGGTCTGCGTGAAAGCCACGTGCATGATGTTACCATCACGCGCGAGGCACCCAATTATCCGACTCGGTAGGGATCAGCGGGCATGACGCCCTCAGCCCGCGTTCAGGCGGCCATCGAGATTATCGATCTGGTGATCGCTGCAGCCAAATCGGGCGGGGCGTCTGCCGACCGCATCGTTTCTGGATGGTTCAAGACGCGCCGCTTCGCCGGATCGAAAGATCGGCGGGCGGTACGTGATCTGGTTTTTCAGGCCATTCGAGCGTGCGGCGACGTGCCAGTAAGCGGCAGGTCGGCCTTGTTGCGCCTGGCTCAGGTCGATCCAACCATCGAATCACTGTTTGACGGCTCACCTCATGGCCCTGCCCCGATCGTGGAGGGAGAGCCTGTGGCGTCATCGGGAATCGCTCCCCCTTGGCTAGAGGAGCGACTGCTACCAAGCGGGGTGGATGGCGATTCGGCGAAGGCGCTGCTTGGCCGCGCGCCACTCGATATCCGGGTGAACAGCCTGAAGGCTGATCGCGACACAATCGTTTTGCCCGAACCGGCTGAGCCGACTGTTGCACCGCAGGGCTTGCGGCTTCCCACCGGAACGCCGGCAGAGCGCTGGGACGCATGGGCCGAAGGACTTATCGAGGTTCAGGACACGGGATCGCAATTGGCCTGCCTTGCGGTGGGCGCTGCGCCTGGTGAGACGGTGATCGATCTGTGTGCGGGCGGCGGCGGCAAGACGCTGGCACTTGCAGCGGCGATGCGCAATCGCGGCGTGCTGATCGTCAGCGATACGGACAGGGCGCGCCTTTCCCGCCTTGAGCCAAGGGCACGGCGGGCCGGGGCTGAAATTGCACATACGGTTCTGCTCAATCCTGGTCGGGAAGCGGAGGCGCTGGCCGAATGGCATGAGGGTGCAGATGCGGTACTGGTTGATGCGCCGTGTTCTGGCACAGGCACGTGGCGGCGCAATCCGGAGGCGCGCTGGCGCCTTACTGAAGACCGTCTAGGCGCATATTGTGCACTGCAGGCACGGTTGCTGGACGTTGCTGCGGGGTTGGTACGGCCGGGCGGGCGGATTGTATATGTCACCTGCTCGCTTTTGGATGAGGAGGGGGCAGATCAGATCGCCGCTTTCCTTGCAAGACACGATGGCTGGCGGGCTGCGTCGCCTGGCCAAATCCTTCCGGTAGAAGCGGGAGAAGCGCGCGGCGGCGGAATTCGCCTCCGCCCCCAGCGTGACGG
The DNA here is from genome assembly GCA_045629505.1 of Novosphingobium sp. Taxonomy (GTDB): domain Bacteria; phylum Pseudomonadota; class Alphaproteobacteria; order Sphingomonadales; family Sphingomonadaceae; genus Novosphingobium. Next base: position 38,354 of record JAZQRJ010000046.1, on the reverse strand, counting down.
GACGGACGGCTTTTTCGTCGCGCGCTTAATGCGGCTGTGATAGCACGGCGTGGTATGAACCCGGTCCATCTATCGGCCAAGGACTATTTGATGCGCTATACGCCCGCCGCCCTTGCTCTTGCGCTTCTTGCAGGTGTTACTTCCAGCATTGCCTATTCCGATTCTGGGGAGAAACTTGATCCGCGAGCAGCTGCGCTGATTGTGCAGGGTGATGCAGCCTTGGCAGCCGGAAAAGCCGATGCCGCGATTGATGCTTATGAAGCGGCTCTGGTGATTCAGCCGGGCAATGCGCAGATTCTCATCGAACTTGCGAAAGCGACCAGCGCGCAGGGCATGCACGGTAAAGCGCTGCACTATTATCGGGAGGCGTTGGTCCATGATCCCCGCAACGTCATGGCGATCGCGGGTGAGGGTGCTGCGCTGGCCCAGAAAGGTGCCTTGCATAAGGCGGAGCGCAATCTTGCGCAGTTGAAGGGGCTGTGCGGAACCGACTGCGATGCCACGAAGACGCTTACGGCTGTGCTTGCTGCAGAGCCTGCGACGCGCATGGTCCGCGCAGAAGCTGTGAAATCGGAGCCTATCGTTTCAGAACACTGATCCGCGCCGTGGATTGTCGCGATTAGATCAGCGCGGCGAATTCGTCCAAAACTGCACGGTAAACCCGCTTCTTGAAGGGCACGATCAGATCAGGAAGGCTTTCAGGCCGCACCCATTTCCAATCATTGAATTCCGGCGGGTTATGGGCATCGAGCCGAACATCTTCATCGCTGCCGCTGAACCGCAGCAGGAACCAATGCTGGCGTTGACCGCGATATTTGCCCTTCCACAACTTGCCAAGCAGTTCTTCCGGCAGATCGTAAAGCAGTTCCTCGCGCGTTTGCGCCACGATTTCCACGTGACGTTTTTCTACGCCGGTTTCTTCCCATAGTTCCCGAAGCGCGGCAGTTCGTAGATCTTCGCCATCGTCCACGCCTCCCTGCGGCATTTGCCAAAAATCGCCTTCCTTCGTATCGATTCGCTGGCCTACGAAAGCGAGGCCGGAGCGGTTCACCAGCATGACGCCAACGCAGGGGCGATAAGGCAATGAGGCGTAATCATTCATCGTACAGATCTGTCCAGGTGCAATGGAAGGTAGTAAGGTGCAGAATGCTCTATCACGTGAGCCGTGAAAAGGTCATTTGCCACTCCCTCGCAGCTGTTGACGTATGATTCCACACCTTTTGATCGTCGCGTCGATCAATACAGTTGTGGCGCTGATGGTTTTTCTAGATTGCCAGATGGGTCTATAGCGCTAGGGCAAAAAGCTAGAGTAACTTCACTTCTGCCATAGAGGATCACGATGGCGACAGTTTCTATTGATCGGGAATCCGCTCTCGCCAAGTCGAGCGGAGATTCTCCGGAGGCGGTTGTCGTCCGCTTTGCCGGTGACTCTGGTGATGGTATGCAGCTTACCGGTGGGCAGTTCACGCTCTCCACTGCCTTGGCTGGTAACGATCTCGCAACGTTCCCGGATTTCCCGGCAGAAATCCGCGCGCCGCAGGGTACGCTGTTTGGTGTTTCTGCATTCCAGATTAACTTCGGTTCGAGCGACATCACGACGGCAGGCGACGCGCCTGACGTTCTGGTAGCAATGAACCCGGCTGCGCTTAAGACCAACGTCGCTGCGCTCAAGCCCGGCGGCCTCATCATCGCGGACACTGGCGAGTTCTCGAAGCGGAACCTTGAAAAGGCGAAGTACACTGAAAACCCGTTGGAAGACGGAAGCCTGTCCAAGTGGGATCTGCTGGCGTTCGATATCAGTGCGCTTACGGTCGAGGCGGTAAAGCCCTTCGGTCTTGGCAACAAGGAAGCCTTGCGCTGCAAGAACATGTGGACGCTGGGTCTGGCGTTGTGGATGTTCGACCGAGATCGTCAGCCGATTATCGATTGGCTAAATGCCAAGTTTGCCAAGCTGCCCAACATTGCCCAAGCAAACATCGCCGCGTTGAACGCCGGCCACGCTTATGGCGAGACAGCTGAAATTGCCGGTCCGCTGCGTAAAGTCACGATCGACCCCGTGCCCGCGGAGCCCGGGCTTTACCGTACCGTGACCGGTGCCGAAGCCATCAGCTTGGGCTTGGTGGCTGGTGCTCAGCTTGCCGGACTGCCTCTCTTCTTCGGTGGCTATCCCATCACCCCTGCCAGCGCCATTCTTCACAACCTTGTGAAGATGAAGGAATTCGGCGTCACCACGTTTCAGGCAGAGGACGAAATCGCCGCAATCTGCTCGGCGATTGGAGCGTCCTATGCCGGTCAACTGGGCGTCACGTCCTCTTCTGGCCCGGGCATTGCGCTAAAGGGTGAGGGGATGGGCCTTGCGATCATGACCGAGCTGCCGCTCGTTATCGTGAATTCGCAGCGCGGCGGTCCTTCCACGGGGCTGCCAACCAAGACCGAGCAGTCCGATCTTTATCAGGCGGTCTATGGCCGCAACGGCGACGCGCCGATGCCGGTGATTGCTGCGTGCAGCCCGTCCGATGCGTTCTATTGCGCGATCGAGGCTTGCCGTATCGCAGTTCAATTCATGACTCCGGTCATGGTGCTGACCGATGGCTATATCGCTAACGCGGCAGAACCCTGGAAGGTGCCCGATCCCAGCACGTTCGAGCCTTTCCCGGTTTCGTTCCTTGAAGACCGTAATGGTCCGGACGATACACTGCTGCCTTACAAGCGCGATGACCGCGGAGTGCGTCCATGGATCAAGCCGGGCACGCCGGGCCTGATGCACCGTATCGGCGGCATCGAAAAGGGCCTGGACACGGGCAACCTCGATTACTCTCCAGATGTCCACCAGGCACAGACGGATGCCCGCAAGGACAAGGTTGACGGTGTGGCGAACGCCATTCCCGAGCAGGAGGTTTCCCTTGGCAACACGACAGGCAAGCTGGCCGTTGTCGGTTGGGGATCGACCTATGGTCCTATCCATCAGGCCGTTCGCCGAGCACGCAACAAGGGGCTGGACGTAAGCCACATCCATGTCCGCCATGTCTGGCCGCTGCCGCGCAACCTTGGCGATCTACTTCGGGGATACGATAATATCCTGGTGCCCGAAATGAACACCGGCCAGTTCAAGACGGTGTTGCGCGATCAGTTCCTGGTTGACGCCAAGCCGCTCAACAAGGTTTCCGGTCAGCCATTCGCGATTGGCGAACTGGAGGCAGAAATCGCCAAGTTCTTTGATGGTATTCCCGGCAATGAAGGCGGGGAAGTGCCGGTTAACGATACACAGCTCCCGAGCCCGGAGGCCTGATCCATGAACGAGATGACCAAAATCGAAACCACGCTGAAAGATTGGGAAACCGATCAGGAAGTACGCTGGTGCCCTGGCTGCGGTGACTATGCGATCCTAAAGGCGGTGCAGCGCACGCTCCCGCAGATCGGCGCAGACCCGGCCAAGACCGTGTTCGTATCGGGTATCGGCTGCTCCAGCCGCTTCCCGTACTATGTGGAAAGCTATGGCTTCCACACGATTCACGGCCGTGCGCCTGCGTTCGCAACCGGGATCAAGCTTGCAAATCCGGACCTCGATGTCTGGCTGGTTACGGGCGATGGTGACGGTATGTCGATTGGCGGCAACCACACGATGCACGTGCTGCGCCGCAATCTCGATTGCCAGATCCTGCTGTTCAACAACGAGATCTACGGGCTCACAAAGGGCCAGTATTCTCCGACCAGCCGCCTTGGCACCAGTTCGCCATCGTCGCCGGTCGGGTCGATTGACCGTCCGGCAAGTCCTTGTGCATTTGCGCTTGGATCTGGGGCGCGTTTTGTTGCGCGTGGCTTCGACGTTTCGAAGAACCTGCCCGAAGTGTTGATCGCGGCACATGCCCACAAAGGCGCGGCCTTCGTTGAGATTTTCCAGAACTGCATCGTCTATAACAAAGACGTGTTCAATGATTTCGCCGCACCCAAGGGGGCGGAGGCTCAGCAGCTCTGGCTCAAGAATGGTGAACCGATGCTCTTTGCGGGCGGTACCAAGGGCATCGCGCTGGATGTCGAACATCTGACACTCAAAGTGGTCGATGTCGTCGATGGCAATTGGCAGGCTGCCGGTGTGCTCGTGCATGACGTCACCAATCGTTCGGTCGCGCACATGCTTGTCGAGCTGCCGTTCGGTGCATTCCCGATGGCGCTGGGCGTGATCTATGATGATCCACGTCCGACTTTTGAAGGCGCCGTCGCGATTGAACGTGCCAAGTCCAGTGCGGGTCGCGCTCCCGATCTCGCCAAGTTGCTTGGCAAGGGACAGAGCTGGACCGTCGAAGGCTAAACGTCGAGACATCTCAAGGATAGGCGGCCCGTGTTCGCGGGCCGTTTGTCGTGCCTGCTCAAAATAATTGCGATGGGCTCATGCGGCTGACATACTGCCTGTATGGGCCTGCAAGTTCCGAAAAGAGGAGAGCAGCTCGTTTCAGTGGGCTGGAAGATAGGCGGAGGACCGCGCTGGTTCGCACGCGCCTTCTCCGGTGGTGCTAATAGGCTACTCGATGAAATCGACCGCGGACTGGAGCGTGGATCAATTCATGCCATGCTTCCCGGCGGTATGCAGAGAAATCTCGGGAACAGGGCACCGGGTTTCGATGCCGTAATCAGGATACATAGCTATCGCGCCCTCGTGCGGCTCGCGACAGCGGGTTCGGTGGGCTGGTTCCAGGCGTGGGAAGCGGGCGAGTGGGAAAGCCCCGATCCGGTGCCACTCTTCGCCCTGTTCATGGATAATGCTTCGGCATTGGCCGATTTGGGCCGAGCACGTGGTCCTTGGCGCTGGGTATTGAGCATCGCCCACTGGCTTAATCGCAACACCCGGGGAGGCGCGCTGCGCAACATTCACGCGCACTATGATCTCGGCAACGATTTCTACGCCGCGTGGCTGGACCCGTCGATGAGCTATTCCAGCGCGCTGTATGCTTCCCCAGACGAAAATCTCGAAGCAGCACAGCGCAACAAGGTTGCAGCGATCGCGGATAGATTGGCCGGTGCGCACTCGGTGCTGGAAATCGGGTGCGGATGGGGATCATTGGCACGTTACCTTGCAGATCGCGGGGCGCAGGTTGCTGCTATCAGCCTTTCTGAGGAGCAGCTAGGCTGGGCACGGGCGCACCACGGAGCTGCGGGAATTGACTTCCGCAATCAGGATTACCGCGATGTGGACGGTCAGTTCGACGGTATCGCCAGCGTTGGAATGGTGGAGGCGGTAGGCCAACAATATTGGCCCGCGTTCTTCGATGCGATCGCCCGCTGTCTTGAGATCGGGGGCCGGGCGGCCATTCAGTTCATTTCCATGCGCGATGACCTGTTTGAAGGCTATGCGCGCAGCGCTGATTTCATTCAGACCTACGTATTCCCAGGCGGATTGCTCGTGAGAGAAAGCGAATTCCGCAGATTGGCCGAACAACGCGGACTTTCATGGGAGGATCGTAAGTGTTTCGGGCGGAATTACGCACGGACGTTACGCGAATGGCGGCGACGGTTCGATCAGGCGGTGGAAGACCGACGTCTGCCATTCGGTTTCGATCAACGATTCGTGAACCTGTGGCGCTATTACCTGATGTATTGTGAAGGCGGCTTTCGCGGTGGCGGCATCGATGTTGCGCAGGTTACGCTGGTAAAGCACACCTGATCTGCCTCGGCGCTCACTTCGGCTGATAGGTCGCGGTGTCGTACCAGCGTGCAATCAGGTTTTCGAAAATGATTGGGCTCATCAGCTGTTCAAATGCGCAGCCGACCATGTTGTTGTTCCACCAGATAACCCGAGCTTGCATTGCTTCCAGGCCGGGAAGTGTCAGCCAGACTATGGTGTCGGGATGCAGTCGCTTGATTGACGTTGCCGAAAAACCCGACAGTGAAATATCACGCAATACGGTCTGAACGGATTTCGATCCGGAAGGGCGCAACGATGCGGGAATCGACGCCCGCTTGCGCGGTGCGCTACGATCTTCCTGTGCGGCTGATGCGTAAAGCTTCCCCGCCGCGTTCCGGGTGGTATTCATGGAATACTCCGCTGCCCCGACGGATTTTGCCGCCATGGAGGAAATACCCGGACTTCGTTACCAACCGCTTATCAAATATCGTTAAAGGTTTCTCTATGCCCGGTGGCAAAGGGCTGGGAAAGCAGGGCAACCAGCTTGTCAGCCACCACTTCCGGCGGCTTGACAGTTGCGGGGTCTTCGCCCGGATATGCCTTTTCGCGCATCTTCGTGCGGGTGCGGGCCGGGTTGATTATGGCTACACGGATTTTGCTGATGTTGCGCGTTTCCTGCGCATAGCAATCCAGAAGCACTTCGAACGCCGCCTTGGTGGACGCATAGGCCGCCCAATAGGCTCGCGGGGCAGTGGCTACGCCGCTGGTCATACCGATAACACGGGCATCGGCACTGGAACGCAAAAGAGGATCGAAGCCCGCGATCAGGGCCTGTGTCGCCAGCACATTTACCGTCAGCGCCCTGTTGTACGACGCCTGATCAATGTCCCTCACCGGGGTCAATTGCGGCAAAAGTGCGGCGTTGATGACGAGAATGTCCAGCTTTTGCCAGCGCTGGCCGATCGCAGCTGCAAGCCGGGCAATGGCGTCCGGCTCGGCCAGATCGGCGGGAGCGATAGTCGCGGTTCCGCCTTCAGCGTGGATCTGCTCTTCGATCGCTTCCAGAGCACGGGCATCACGCGCAGTTAGCACCACATGGGCGCCCGCGCGTGCAAGTGCAATCGCGGTTGCCGCACCAATGCCGCGGCTAGCGCCCGTGACGAGAGCGATCTGGTCTTGAAATGGCTTTTGCGTCACGCGACTTGGCTGGCTTTCTTCTTGCCGCCAACCGGCAACGTCAGAAGATCGGGCGATTCCCGCTCAGCAAGATCGGTGAGCGAGGTTGGATAGTCTCCGCTGAAACATGCGTCACAGAACTGCGGGCATGACGGATTGCGAGATGCCTCACCTACTGCACGATACAGACCGTCAATGCTCACGAAGGCCAGGCTATCGGCCTTGATGAAATCCGCCATGGCCTGAACGTCCATGTTGGCGGCGAGCAGCTTTGAACGCTCAGGCGTATCGACGCCATAGAAACAGCTATGACCTGTCGGTGGGCTCGCAATGCGCATGTGCACTTCGGCAGCACCGGCGTCGCGCATCATTTCGATGATTTTCAGTGAGGTGGTGCCGCGCACGATCGAGTCGTCGATCAGGATGATGCGTTTGCCTTCCACGATGGCGCGGTTGGCATTGTGCTTGCGCTTCACGGAAGAATGGCGGGCGCCTTCCGAAGGCTGAATGAACGTACGGCCCACATAGTGCGAACGGATAATGCCCAGTTCGAAGGGCAGACCCGATTCCTGTGCATAACCGATGGCTGCCGGCACGCCGCTGTCGGGCACCGGGATCACAATATCAGCCTCGGCGGGTGCTTCCTTGGCAAGTTCCACGCCGATCTGCTTCCGAACGGAATAGACCGAGCGCCCGTCCATGATCGAATCAGGACGGCTGAAATAGACGTGCTCGAAAATGCAGGGGCGCGGTGAGCAGGCACCGAAGGGACGGTGGCTGGATACAATGCCGTTATGATCGACCTGAACCAGTTCGCCCGGTTCGACCGAACGCAGGAATTCAGCACCAATAACGTCAAACGCCACGGTTTCGCTGGCAAAGACTGTCGCGCCGCCGAGACGGCCCATCACCAGCGGGCGAATGCCCAGCGGATCGCGGCAGGCGATCATGCCCTCATCGGTTTGGCAAATGAGCGAATAAGCGCCTTCCACCATGCGCAAGGCATCAACCAACCGGTCCAACAGCGTTGGATAGCGGCTGGTAGCGACCAGATGGATGATGACTTCGGTGTCGGACGTCGATTGGAAGATCGCGCCCCGGCTGACCAATTCGCGACGCATTGTCTGCGCATTGGAGATATTGCCGTTGTGCGCAATCGAGAACCCGCCCGAGGCAAGCTCTGCATAGAGCGGCTGCACGTTGCGCAGACCCGATCCGCCGGTGGTGGAGTAGCGCACGTGCCCGGATGCCGCAGCGCCCGGCAAACCCGCAAGGGATTCAGCGTCACCAAAGACTTCGGCAACATGGCCCAAGCCGCGGTTCGAATAGAACTGCGTGCCATCATAGCTCGTGATGCCAACAGCTTCCTGCCCGCGGTGCTGCAAGGCATGCAGTCCCAGGGCGGCGATACCCGCAGCATCTTTTGCGCCAATTACTCCGAAGACGCCGCACTCCTCACGAAGCTTGTCGCCGTTCAGGTCGAGAAAAGGATTGGTCAGGTTCATCCAGTCTTTCAATCCGGTTGGAGTACCCGTTGGAGGCGCATTTGCGACCTAGCCGCCCGAAAAGCAAGGGGGGAGGGCGCAAATAGCGTGCGAGCACCGTTTACCTATCCACTGCTTGCCCTGTTTTTGGCGGTTATCCGCCGTAAAAAACCTTTTCGCCAAAATCCTTCATTTTCAAGGATCGCCTCATCAGGACGGCCTCCCGGGGCTTTGCCGATGTGAACACCGGTCACTTCTCCCACGAAAATGTGGTGATCCCCCGTTTCACAATTTCCACTACTTTGAATTCCACAGCTGCTGGTGCGCTCCTCAAAATGGGAGCGCCGTTGCTGGCCGGTGCGATTTCCTCGCCCAAGTGAAGGCCGCGCCCTGCTGACCCTTGCCGTGCATGTTGAGCACAAAATTGCCGTTGCTCTTGGCCGCAGCATAAACACCCGAATCGGTTTTTACTCCGACCGCTACCAGCGGAGGATGAAAGCTGGTCTGCGTGACCCAGTTCACGGTGGCTGCAGCTGGAACATCGCCACCCGAATCGGCCGTCATCACGTAAATGCCATTTTAAGGAATCATGCGAAGCGCCGTTTCGCGGTCTTGGTCTTCCATGGCTGCCCCTCTCGCTTGATACGATCTTGTGATGGCAGAATGCGCATCAACTCCGGCCAAGTTCACTATGACGAAGTCTCCAAGTGACGGAATAGTCGAAACTTGCCAGCGAAACCTTGGAGGCAGTGCTTGCCAGCCAATGGGTGAGACCCTATTGCCCGCAACATCTCCGCTAAACGACAGGCAGGCCGTTTGCTTCTCTCTCCCTTCGAATGGATGATCGCCAAGCGATATATGCTTCCCGGCAAGAGTGAGGGATTCATCGCATTGGTGGCGGGGATCAGCCTTGTTGCGGTAATGCTGGGCGTAGCCGCGCTTGTTATCGTGATGAGCGTGATGAACGGTTTTCGGGCGGAACTGTTTGACAAGATCGTGGGGCTGAACGGCCATGCGATCATTCAGGCATATGGCGGCAGACTGGATAATTGGCAGTCCATTTTGAAGGATGTGCGCGAGACGCCCGGCGTGACCAGCGCGTCTCCGCTGATTGAACAGCCGCTTTTGGGCAGTTTCAACGGCCGGGTGGAAGCAGTGCTGGTGCGCGGCAATACCGAACAGGACATTGCGCAGCTCAAGTCTCGCGTCACAGCTGGAAACATCTCAACGCTGCGGCCAGATAGCGGCAATGTCGCGGTTGGGGCTCGTCTGGCGGAGAACCTCGGGCTGCGTGTTGGCGACTCGATCACGATTATCAATCCGCAGGGGCGTCCGACACCGTTCGGCACGGTTCCGCGCCAGATTTCATACTACGTCACCGCCATTTTCGAGATAGGCGTATATGATTACGATCAGGCTTACGTGATAATGCCTATCCGTGATGCCCAGACGCTGCTGCTGACCGGCGATTCCATCGGCATGATCGAAGTGAAAACCACCGATCCGGACAAAGTCGCCCAAATTTTGGCTCCGTTGCAAAGCAAGCTTCGCGGAAAAGCGCTTATCAGCGACTGGAAACAGATCAACGCTACGTTGTTTGAGGCTCTGGCGGTTGAGCGTGTCGCCATGTTTGTAGTGCTGTCGATCATCGTGCTGGTGGCGGTGTTCAACATCCTTTCTTCGTTGATCATGCTGGTGCGTGCCAAGACGCGCGACATCGCGATCCTGCGAACAATGGGGGCAACGCGGCGGTCCCTCCTCAAGATATTCGTGACGACTGGATTTCTGATCGGCGCACTGGGCACGCTGGCAGGCGTACTACTCGGGCTGATTTTCCTCTATTTCCGCCAATCGATCGTTCGGTTCATCGAGATGATAACGGGCCAGAACCTGTGGGATCCTTCGATCCGCTTTCTGACCGAGTTGCCAAGCCGTACCGATCCGGTTGAAGTGACGGTGATTTGCGTGATGGCGCTGGTGTTCAGTTTCCTTGCCACGCTTTATCCTGCCTTCAAGGCTGCGAGCACCGACCCCGTGCAGGTGCTGCGCTATGAATGACCTGGGCGCCTCCCAACCGGTCGTCCGGATTACCGGCCTGACGCGCAGCTTTGAGCAGGGCGGCATCACTATCAACGTGCTGCGCGGAATCGATCTGTCCATCGCGCCGGGTGAAATAGTCGGTCTTTTGGGTGCCTCGGGTTCAGGCAAGTCCACCTTGCTTCAGGCCGTCGGCCTGCTGGAAGGGGGCTTCGGAGGGCGGATCGAAATTGCCGGCCATGATGCCACCACGCTTGGCAAAGATAACCGCGCCGCAGTGCGGCGAGATCATCTGGGCTTTGTATATCAGTTTCATCACCTGTTGCCGGACTTTACTGCGATAGAAAACGTGGTTCTCCCACAACTGGTGGCGGGCAAGACTCACACGGATGCACAAGATCGGGCGCGGGAAATATTGAGTGCGCTCGGCCTCTCGCAACGCCTTGAACACCGGCCCAGCAAGCTATCGGGTGGAGAGCAGCAGCGTGTTGCCGTGGCTCGGGCATTGGCAAACCGTCCGCAGCTTGTGCTGGCCGATGAACCCACTGGCAACCTTGATGAAGCTACCGCTGACAAGGTGCTCGTCCAGTTCCTGGAACTGGTGCGAGGTGAGGGTAGTGCAGCACTTGTTGCAACTCATAACGAGCGGCTTGCCCGATCAATGGATCGGACGGTGCGGCTGCATGATGGCGTGCTCGAAACGCTGTAACCTTTCCCGAATTCGCGCGTTCCAACCGCAGGCTGAGTATCTCACAACGACTGTGGGGTATATCGGGAAGGAGATATCATGAGCAATCCCACGACTTTCCAGGGCGAATCTGGCGGATCGGGTATGATCGACTGGAACGAAAGTGCGGAGCTTCTCAAAAAGGGAGATACCGGCGTTGGTTTTCAGCTCAAGGTCATCCGAAGAGACACGTTTGTAGAACTGATCCGTTTTGTTCTTAGCCTGCCGCCAGCGGAGCAGGAGGATTACGTTATCCAGATGGGCAGTCGTCGATGTGAAATTGCGGACATTCGCACCTTGGGTGCGCGGCCGGATTATCCGAAACTCTGACACGACAGTGGCTCGTCCCCGGTTGTGCCCTCTACGAACCCCACAGGATTCCTCACAGTGCATCATGGGTTAAGCGCGCTGCAGAAATGTACGCAGCGCGTCAGAGATTGATCTGCGCGCAACGTACCGGTGGTAGCCTTCGACGATGATCGTTTTGGTTGGTGCTGATATCTACCCTGCTGTTTGGGCTGAAACGGGCTGCGCCACTTCTGTGCCGGTGCTTTCGTCTGAAGATAGCGCGCCGGTCATCCAGACTATTGAGAGGGCTGCAATTGCGAGGAACAGACTGATCGCCAGCACATAGCGAACAATATGTGGGGTGCTGCCCGCCCGAGCTTTTTCGGAATCGATATGAGTCTGCGGCGCCTGATGGTCCATAAAGTCTCCAGAACCTGATTGTTCGTGTACGGAGATTTGAACGCGTCAGCACGGGGACCGTTCCTGATGGGGCCCAATATCGGAGATAAACGCCGGTCTATCTAGGCCAAGGCGGGTCAACTTGCTCAACTCAGCTTAGCTAAGCGGTCTCCTCGACAGCACGCTGGACCCTAGAGGGCTCATTCGCGTCATCACCTGATAGCCAGCTTCCCGTCATCCAGATTAGGGATAGCAACGCGATTGCCAGCGCCAAGCTGAACATCAGGACATACCGCACGTTGTGATTTTTCACGCCGCCGCTAGCTTCGGTGGAATTCAGGTGCGTTTCATCGCCGTGCCGTTCCATTGCGGAATCCTCTTATCCAGGCGAGGGAGGAAAGATTGGGCGATCTCAGCAGGGTTATTCGGCCCAACGTTCTGCCCACATGGGCAGCAGTGCCTCACCATTTATGCAAGGGAACATACAGGATTTACAGGCCGGGCGCAAACGGCGCCGCCCGGCCTGATATCGGTCACAATTAGTCGCGCAGAAGTTCATTGATGCCCGTCTTGGAGCGCGTCTGCGCGTCCACGGTCTTCACGATGACGGCGCAATAGAGCGAGGGGCCGGGCGTGCCATCGGGCAACGGCTTGCCGGGAAGCGATCCGGGCACAACAACCGCATAGGGCGGAACTTTGCCGATGTGCACTTCGCCGGTCGCACGATCGATGATCTTGGTCGACGCGCCGATAAACACACCCATGGCCAGCACCGCACCTTGGCCCACAATCACGCCCTCGGCCACTTCCGAACGGGCACCGATGAAGCAGCCGTCCTCAATCACCACGGGATTAGCCTGCAGTGGCTCCAGCACGCCGCCAATGCCTGCGCCGCCGGAAATGTGGACGTTCTTACCGATCTGGGCGCAGGAGCCAACAGTGGCCCAAGTATCGACCATGGTGCCTTCATCGATGTAGGCGCCGATGTTCACGAAGCTGGGCATCAGCACCACGCCCTTGGCGATGTGCGTGCCCTGTCGAGCCACAGCGCCAGGAACCACCCGGAATCCCGCCGAACGAAAGCGTTCTTCGTCCCAGCCGGCGAACTTCGAAGGCACCTTGTCAAACGCGGGCGCGCCGCCCGAACCATTTGGCACGGGGGTGTTGTCGTTCAGCCGGAACGAGAGCAGAACCGCCTTCTTCAGCCACTGGTTGACCTTCCAGCCACCATTGCCATCCGGCTCAGCCACGCGAGCTTCGCCGCTTTCGATCAGTGCCAGCGCCTGATCGACGACCTTGCGGACTTCGGCGCTTGCGGGCGTCACGCTGTCGCGATCGTCCCATGCGGCTTCGATTGCAGCTTCGAGTTGTGACATGTATTAACTCTCCTGTCGGCGATGGGATTGATAGGGGAAATTGTTGGTCGCAGCGCCTATCGCCTGCGGAGCGGCAGGACAAGCCGCTATACATCTGTGCGTGTCGCGGTAAATGGGATGGCGATGTCAGTTGAGACCGCGTAATTCCCCCTTCACTATGTTCTGGCAGATCGCCGCAAGGCGTCGTGACAGGCCGCTCGCCGGTCGCACGTTGCTGGCGGCGAGTGCGAAAAGGCAAGCTAATGAGCTATATCGACAACGCGGTTGACGCGGTTGATGAACCCGGACCCACGCCTGCAGGGCGGATGGGGCTGAAGCTCATCATCCAGATTCCCTGTTATAACGAGGAACAATCGCTCCCGGCCGTCCTCGCCGATATCCCCGAATCTATTGACGGCGTCTCCACGATTGAGGTGCAGATTATCGACGACGGCTCCACCGATAATACTATCGGTGTTGCCGTTGCGCACGGTGTTGAACACATCGTGCGCAACAAAGCGAACAAGGGGCTGGCCCGCACCTTTCAGGCAGGGATCAACCACGCCCTTGCGCAAGGTGCTGATATCATCGTGAACACCGATGGCGATCACCAGTACCCCGGCCGCTATATTGCCGAACTGGTGAAGCCGATTGTTGAAGGGCGGGCGGATGTCGTCATTGGTGATCGCAACCCCGGCAACAATCCTGAATTCTCGGCCCTGAAGCGCTCGCTTCAGAAGTTCGGCACCGCTGTTGTCGAGAACCTGTCAGGTATTACGGTAAGCGACGCTGTTTCGGGCTTTCGCGCATACAGCCGCGATGCTGCCGTGAAGATTAACGTAATGACAGGGTTCAGCTATACGACTGAAACGCTGATCCATGCCGGGCGAAGCGGGCTGACGGTGGTGGCCGTTCCGGTTGAAACGAATTCTGCCACACGGCCCTCGCGCCTGTTCAAATCGATGAACAGCTTTCTGCGCAAGCAGGTGGTGACCATCCTGCGCAGCTATTTCATGTACCGCCCGCTCAGCGCCTTTCTGACGCTAGGCATGATCATCACCGCAATCGGGGCAATCCCGATCCTGCGCTTCCTTTTTTATTATCTGATGGGCCATGGCGACGGCATGATCCAGTCACTGGTGATCGGCAGCCTGTTCGTTACCGCCGGCTATGTCACAATGGTTATTGCATTCCTCAGTGACGCAATTGGGACAAACCGCCGGTTGACGGAGGAGTGTCTGGAGCGACTACGCAAGATGGAAGCAGCGCAATCCACATCGCTCTCTCAAGCGCGGGACGGTCAGGAATGACGGCAGGCGCATCGCCGGCGTCATCATTGCCGGAAAATAGTGAAGCGCAGGGCGTCAAAAAGGCGCGCATGTCGGATGCGGGGCGCATCGCGCTGTTTGTCGCAATGATGGGGGCCGGGGTTACGCTTGCCATCGCCATGAATCTGCTGGTTTCGGTGCCGTTTTACTACATCGGCCAGCCGCTCTATGACGTTTATGCGCAGTCGATGCTCAACGGCCATCTGGATTTGCCCGTCCGTCAGCTGAAGATGGAAGGACACATGACGGCAGATGGCACGGGGTATCTGTATTACGGGCTGACCCCGCTGCTGACGCGCATCCCATTCCTGCCCTTCGTAGATCTGCCGACGATGTGGATTCCGGCGTTTTCGATCGGTTTCTGGGCGGTGCTCGGCAATGCGGCCTATCATCGGGCCTTCTGGTTGGCTCTGGCGAAGGGAAGCGGCGGGGCGGACAAGGTTGGAACAGTAACTTCGATGTTGCTGGCATTTGCAGTCTGGTTCGGAATGCCCGGAACCGTGATCGCGGGTGCTACTCCGGTGTTTGGCGAGCCGCTTGCTGCGGCCTATGGGCTTGGGGGCTGTTTCGTTCTGCTTGTCGGCATGGTGGCATTCGGCTCGCTCAAGATCGAACGTGCCTTGATCGGCATGGCTGTGCTGGCGGGCATGACCGTCCATGCTCGTCCACACATTGCGGCGGGCATGTATGCTTCGATCGGGCTGATCGCTCTCTGGCTTGTATCGAAAGGCGGCTGGCCGCGCTGGCGCGCCGCCGGGATTGCGATGATCGTGTTGGGGTTGTTTGGTGTCGGCCTCCTGGCCATGAACCAGGTTCGCTTCGGCGACTTCCGGCAGACCCACGGCAGCCTGGCGGACGGCCCCATCCAATATTCGTCGATTTTCTGGGGGCTTGAAGACAAGAACGGCACGCGTGCGCGTACTTACACAGAGCAGGGGCCGTTCAACGTTGAGCGGTTCGTTCCCAATGCGATGATCTATCTTTTCGCACCTCCCAGTGAGATGGGCGCGGATGGCGTAATCGAATCCATGCGGGGGTTACACGACCGGATGATGGCGCCCAAGGAGCCATTGACGATTGCCGATCCCAGCGCAGGGTTGATCTTCATGTGGCCGCTGTGGTGTGTCCTTGCTGTCATAGGGCTGAGGCAGAGGGTGCTTTGGCGCATGCCTTTTGCCCCCGCAATTGCGACCGCAGTGATCGGCCCTTTCGCGATGATCTGTTATCTGACGATCACCATTCGCTATCACGTCGACCTGTGGCTGATGCTGGGCTTGCCATCACTGTTTGGCATATTCGGATTGGCCCGCATGCTGGCTGAAAAGCCGGAACGGCGACGGGTGTGGGGGCCTGTTCTGATGGCGCTGACAGTGGTGACGTCGACTGTGACCGTTCACTCCATGCTTGGGCATCGGAAGATTACGATCGATCACCGTAAGCCGTGGCCTGCTGAGTTCTGCATGAAACTGGCGAAGAAAAAGGGTTTCGATCTTGCGCGAAGTCGCGAGATCTGCAGCCTTGATGAACAAGGGAACGATGTGCTGTGACCGATGCTGCAACGATCGCCAAGCGTGGCTACGTCAAGGGCATGCGTCTGGTGCGCGGCATCGTGCAACCGCCGGGCTCCTCGGTAGGCGTCGTTTCTGCGCGAGAGAATCGCTATCGCCACTGGCTGCAGAGCCTGCTGGCGATCCATGACATTGATGCGCTGATCCGTCTGGATGTGCCGTGGTGGACCTACGACGCCATCGAGCAGGTGGAAGATTTCCTAAACGCGCGTCCCCATGCCCGCGTGTTCGAATATGGCAGCGGAGCAAGCACTGTGTGGCTGGCAAAGCGGGCAGGAAGTGTGAACAGCGTTGATCACGATGCCGGATGGATCGACTTTTCCCGCCCGCGTCTGTCGGAACTGGGCAACGCCACCGTCGAACTGGTAGGGGCAGACACCGTGCCCGATGCAGATCCTCACTATCATTCTGGTAAGTCCGGCTATCGCGGGACGAGCTTTCGAACTTACGTACATTCCATTGATCGTTCGGAAGGGCAGTTTGATCTGATTGTCGTTGACGGCCGAGCCCGCTCCGCATGTCTTGCCAAAGCCGTTAGCAGGCTTGCCGATGATGGCATGATCGTTTTCGATAATTCTCACCGCGCGAGGTATCGCAAGGCGATTGGAGAATGCGGGTTGGAAACCACGGTGACGCGTGGCCTGGTGCCATCGCTGCCGGTGCCGGATCAGACGACTCTGTTGCGGCGGAGGCGGTCAGGCGTTGGCCGGTGATGGAGCGATAACCGGCAGGCGTCGCTTCAATTCAGTCGCGCGTTATGCCGGCTGGGCACTTGTCGCGGCGTCTGCGGTCTTTCTCCTCATTGTGGGACGCGATCATTGGGCGACGCTTTCGGAAACATCGCTGCCGATTAACACCTGGCTGGCGATCGGCGGGTTGGTGGTGCTCTATGGCGTAGCACTGTTGCTGACTGGCGTGGTGTGGCACTCAATGCTGGTGTTCACGAATGCAGGCGCTTCCACCGCAAGGCATTCGATGCGCGCGCATACAAGTGCACAGCTGGCGAAATACGTTCCGGGTAACGTCTTTCACTTCCTGGGCCGTCACATGATCCACCGCGCCACAGGGGCCGATGACAAGCGGCTTGCGCTGGCCGCGCTTCTGGAAAACCTTCTGCTGTTGTTCGCTGCTGCGTGCATTGCGACGTTGTGCCTCGTGCTGGGAGGAGAGGGCATATACCGTACTTTTGCAATGATTGCGGGAGCCGGCATTCTAGCCGGCTTGGCGGCTATCTTGATCGTGGTGCACCTCAAGCGCTGGCCGCTTGTCTCGCTCTTGGCTGGCTTGGCAGCGGCGCTGCTGTTCTTTGCCGTAATGGCCGGGATTGTTTGTGCGATTGCAGTCCTGCTGGGCGAAGCGCTGGCGTGGGAAGTTGGTGGCAGCGGTGTCGCCGCGTGGATCGCTGGCTTTGTCGTGCCGGGATCGCCGGGTGGGCTGGGAGTGCGCGAAGCGGCGATGGTGCTGCTGGGCGGGCACGCGGTAAAGCTAGAGGTGCTGCTTTTGACGGCCCTGCTTTTCCGCGTGGTGACGTTCGGCGGTGATCTGGTCTGCGCTGTTCTCGGCCGACTGCTGTTTCGAGATCAGGAGTCTGCGGTGTCTCTGGATTAATCTTCGTGCTGCATCAGTTCGCGAACGAAGGTTATCAGGCCCGTCTGCCGCGTGCGGCGTAGGCGTTCAGACCCCAGAATCTGGCGCACTCTCTCAAAGCAAGCCTCCACATCATCGTTGACGACCACGAATTCATATTCCGCCCAGTGGCTGATTTCATCCTTCGCACGTGCCATTCGACCGGCGACTATCTCTGCGCTGTCTGTACCACGGCCTGTCAAACGGCTTCGCAGTTCCGCAAGACTGGGTGGCAGCAGGAAAATGGGCACGACATCGTCCCGCATTTGCTGCTGCAATGCTTGAGTTCCCTGCCAATCGATGTCGAACAGGAAATCCTGTCCGGCTTCCAGCCCTTGCTCAATCTGTGCTTTCGGCGTGCCATAGCGATTGCCGAATACTTCTGCCCATTCCAGAAACGCGTCGCTTTCAACCATTCGATCAAACTGTTCGCGACCGGTGAAATGGTAATCGCGCCCGTCTACTTCGCCCGGCCGCATCGGACGAGTCGTTGCCGAAACGGACATGCGAAGGTTGCTGTCAGATTCCAGCAATTTGCGCGAAATTGTGGTCTTGCCTGCACCCGAGGGTGATGAGAGCACAAACATCAGGCCACGGCGCCTGAACGGTGGTTTTTCGTGATTGGTTGAGGTCATGCCCGCTGATGGCCGCGCCTCACGCGCAAATCAAGACTGCGGCTTATCCGAAGTTGAAGCTTCCCCGGTTTCAGCGAGCTGCTGCATCTCTATCTCGCCCTCGATGACAGCTTTCACTCCCTTCCGCCGGTCATAGAGAGTCTTGGCCAGCAATCCTCCCCCGACAAGGATTGCCCCGGGCACCGATGTGGTGGCCACCCTCGCTGCGGCGCCGCTGACAAGCGATTGGGTCATCGTCCTGCCCTTGACGATGTGTTTGGCCTTTTCAGGGGAATAGCGTCTGCCAAGCAGGGCGCGCTCTAGGCCTCGACGGACGAGTATGCTGCCACCTCGCAGTGCGACGGTGGCAAGCAGTATATTGGTGAACGGGTTAGGTGAGGGCCCGATCGCGGAATCGTCGTCAGACTCGGACAAACGAGCTCCGCGCTTGCCGTTCTTCTTGTTTGTCTTCAGGAACCGAGCCATTCGTTCTTCAGCCTCTTGGGCCGAAGCCCGTTACTTCTTCTTGCCGAAATCCACGGTGACAACGTTTGATCCGTCATCAAGAGAGGTAATGCGCGATACGACGTTCTGTTCCGAACCGTCGTTGCCCGCTTCCTCTGGCTCTTCAAGAATGTCTTCCACCTCTGTGGCCTGGAACTGCAAGCCAAAATCCACAGCCGGGTCTACGAAAGCGGTAATTGCAGAGAATGGAATAACCAGCATTGCCGGGATCTGGTTGAAGGTCAATCCTACGGAAAAGCCGGCGTCCGTAACGACCAAGTCCCAGAACTTGTTCTGCAACACGATCGTCATTTCATCTGGAAAGCGCTGCTTCAGGTGGGCAGGAATGTCTACGCCTGGCGCTTCCGTCTTGAACGTGATGTAGAAGTGGTGGTGGCCGGGAAGTGTTCCGCCGCCCGATTGGACCTCACCCAATACGCGGCCGACAACGGCGCGCAGCGCTTCTTGCACGATTTCATCGTAAGGGATCAGGCTATGTGGTGGTGTATCGGTCATCTCCCCCTAGGTGCGCATCGGCAAGGGGCCGGTCAAGACGGTTGATGCACCAAATTTGCCCTCAAGATGGCTTTTCCAGAGATTTGGGGTCGGGCTGCATCGCAATTCCCTGTCAATCGCGGTGCACAAGCTGCGCCGGATACGATTGATTCCGGCGGGCGGGTGTATATATGCGCAGCAATGCGCACAGCACGTATAGCCCGCAAGACCAATGAAACCGATATTCTTGTCGAAGTGAACCTCGACGGGACAGGATCGTATGACGTGTCCACCGGCATTGGTTTCCTCGATCACATGATCGAACAGTTCTCTCGTCATTCGCTGATTGACATAACCTGCAAGATCCAAGGCGATCTGCACGTCGATCAGCATCATACGACTGAGGATAGCGCCATCGCCATCGGTCAGGCCATTGGCCAGGCTTTGGGCAACAAGGCAGGCATCATGCGGTATGGTTACGCATATTCGCCGATGGATGAGGCTCTGGCACGGGTCGCGCTGGATATTTCCGGCAGGCCCTATCTGGTGTGGAACGCCCAGTTCTCTCAGCCACGGCTGGGCGAAATGGATACCGAGCTATTCCAGCACTGGTTCCACTCAATCTCGCAGGCAGCGGGTGTTACGCTGCACATTGAGCTTCTCTATGGTGAGAACAACCACCATATCTGCGAAGGTATCTACAAGGCCTTTGCCTGCGCCATGCGTAACGCGGTAACGCTTGATCCGCGCAAGGAAGGGATCATTCCTTCGACCAAGGGACAGCTGGGCGGCTGAGAATTCACAATGGCGGAAGTTCTTGCACTTATCGACTATGGAGCAGGCAACCTCCATTCGGTTCGCAGCGCGCTGATTGCTGCCGGCGCGCCTGACGTAACAGTCACTGCGGAGCCGGACGTGGTTCGCGCGGCGGACCGGATCGTCCTGCCCGGTGTTGGCAATTTCAAGGCTTGTGCAGAGGCGCTGCGTTCCATCCCGCAGCTTGTCGAAGCGATGACGGAGCGTGTAAGCGTTGGTGGTGCGCCGTTCCTCGGCATCTGCGTAGGCATGCAACTGCTGGCGACACGCGGCTTGGAGACTGGGGAGACGCCGGGGCTAGGCTGGATACCGGGCGATGTCGTGAGGATTGAGCGTGCCGATCCCGCGATCAAGATTCCGCACATGGGTTGGAATGACGTAGCCCTTCCGTCGCACGCCCCGTTTGATGGTCTGGTGGAAGCGGGCGAGGCTTATTTTCTCCATTCCTATCACTTTCTGCCGGAAGACGGCAGCGACACCGCCGCGATGACAGATCATGGTGGCGGAATCGTCGCGGCCGTGGCGCGTGACAACGTGGTGGGCGTGCAATTCCATCCCGAGAAGAGCCAGGCTTACGGGCTCTCCCTGCTTTCACGTTTCCTTGAATGGGCACCCTGAGATGATCGTCTTTCCCGCCATTGATCTGAAAGAAGGCCAGGTAGTCCGTCTGGCAGAGGGCGATATGGCGCGATCGACCGTCTATGGTGATGATCCCGCCGCGCAGGCCCTGCTCTTTTCTGAGGCGGGCTCGCAATATCTCCATGTCGTAGATCTGGATGGCAGCTTTTCCGGTCGTGCGGAAAACCGCGAGGCGGTGGAAGGCATTCTGAAAGTGTTTCCCGGCCATGTGCAGCTCGGCGGCGGTATCCGCACGCGTGAAGCGGTTGCTGGCTGGTTCGATCTTGGCGTTTCGCGCGTGGTTATGGGCACTGCGGCGCTGAAAGATCCGCAGTTCGTGAAAGACATGGCGCGCGAATTTCCGGGCGGCATCGTTGTCGCTGTGGATGCGCGCGACGGCATGGTCGCGACCGAAGGCTGGGCTGAGGTTTCGGACGTTTCGGTGGTCGATATGGCGCGCCGGTTTGAAGATGTGGGCGTTGCCAGCCTGCTGTTCACCGACATTGGCCGCGATGGCCTGTTGAAAGGCTGCAATATCGAGGCCACCGTCGATCTGGCTCGCCATACAGATATGCCCGTGATCGCCAGCGGCGGTGTTAAAGGTCTGGACGATATCCGGATGCTCGCCGTTCACGCACGTGATGGGATTGAGGGCGTGATCACCGGCCGCGCACTTTATGACGGCAGGCTGGATCTGGCAGCCGCCATCCAGATGGCGGAGCGTGATCAGGTATGACCGTCCGCATTCGCGTCATTCCCTGCCTCGACGTTGCCGATGGGCGCGTTGTGAAAGGTGTGAATTTCGTCGATTTGAAGGACGCGGGCGACCCGGTTGAGCAAGCGCGTGCTTATGACGCTGCCGGCGCCGATGAGCTATGTTTTCTGGACATTTCTGCCAGCCATGAGGGCCGCGGCACGATGTTGGACATCGTCAGCCGCACGGCGGAAGTGTGCTTTATGCCGGTCACGGTCGGAGGAGGAGTGCGCACCGTCGAGGATGCACGGGCTCTGTTGCTTGCCGGGGCGGACAAGGTAGCAGTCAACTCTGCCGCAGTGTCACGGCCGGAAGTGGTTGCCGATATTGCTGATCGCATGGGCAGCCAATGCATTGTCGCTTCCATCGATGCGCGGCGGCGTGGTGATCGCTGGGAGATTTTCACCCATGGCGGACGCCGGGAAACCGGAATTGACGCCGTGGAACATGCCATCAAGCTGGCAGGCCTTGGCGCTGGCGAACTGCTCGTCACCTCGATGGATGGGGATGGGACGCAGGCCGGTTACGACCTGGAATTGACGCGCACGATTGCCGATGCGGTCTCCGTGCCGGTGATTGCCAGTGGCGGCGTGGGCAATCTGGATCACCTCGTGGAAGGGGTGACGAAGGGCCATGCCAGCGCAGTTCTGGCTGCATCGATCTTCCACTTTGGCACTTATACGATTGCCGAGGCACATAGTGCGCTTCGGGCTGCTGGGTTGCCTGCTCGCGGCTAAAGCCCATTCATTCGCGGCGAAACTGAGGGGCAGTCTTGACCGGCTGGCCGCTTGGCCGCATGGAATCGATGATGAGCCAGTCCGATACACTCCAGCGCCTCGAAGCCAGGATCGCCGCCCGTCGCGGAGCCGATCCCGATTCCAGCTATGTCGCGAAGCTGAACGCCAAGGGTCTGAACAAGATTGCCCAGAAGCTGGGTGAAGAGGCCACCGAAACGGTGATCGCCGCGCTTGTGCAGGATAGCGATGCCCTTGTGGGCGAAGCGGCGGACCTGCTGTTTCATTTGATGGTGCTGTTGGGGGCGAAAGACATCCCGCTTTCACGCGTCCTGGCCGAGCTGGATCGGCGTGAAGGTGTTTCGGGCATTGCCGAGAAAGCATCGCGTCAAAGCTGAAGGAGAGCCCATGCCAATAGACCCGCGTCAGCCCTACGACGACAACAACGTGTTCGCAAAGATCCTGCGTGGCGAACTGCCATGCAGCAAGGTCTATGAAGATGATGTTGCCTTCGCCTTTAATGACATACGCCCGCAGGCTCCGGTTCACGTTCTGGTGATCCCCAAGGGAAAGTACGTCAGCTGGGATGATTTTACGCAGAAGGCAGACGATGCGGAAATAGCCGCCTTCATGCGCGCTGTTGGCAATGTGACACGCCAGCTGGAACTGGATCAACCGGGCTATCGCCTGTTGGTCAATATGGGTGGCCACGGCCATCAGGAAGTGCCGCACCTGCACATGCACATTTTCGGCGGCCGCCAGTTTTTCCATATGATTCCGGATTAAGACGGATCAAACCTACTATTTGTCGCCAACGGAAACGCTCTCCTTCCACCCGGACTCATTCACGTCTAGACACGGGCTCAATGATCGTTTTACCCGTTCCCCCAAGCGGCCAGTTTGAAGGCAACCGCCATAGGTTCGCTGTGCGTGTTTACCACGAAGACACCGATGCCAGCGGGATCGTCTATCACGGCAGCTATCTGCGCTGGTTCGAACGATCGCGATCCGACATTCTCTCCTTGATCGGTATCGATCAGCGTGATGCAATGGACAGCGGCAAGGGCTTCTACGTCGTATCCGATATGGCACTGCGTTATCGGGCGCCTGCCCGGTTGGGCGACGCGGTGATAATCGAAACAGTTTGCGAAGAAACCCGCGCGGCCAGCGCGCGGATGACGCAGATCGCTCTCCGTGACGGAGAGTTGCTTTGTGAGGCGAATGTCAGGGTGGGATTTGTCGGGCCGGGGGGCAGACCAGAAAGACAGCCGGAAGAGTGGCGGCGTGCCTTCGCCTCCATCGTTCCGCTCAAGGAAAGGGTATGATGTCCGAACTTTCAATACTGGCAGCAGCAGCGGGTGCTCCCGAGCGGCTGGACCCCCTGAAGCTTTTCATGGATGCCGACATCGTCGTGCAGCTCGTGATGATTGGACTGCTGCTCGCGGCGGTCTGGACCTGGGCTTTGATAATCGGGATTTCGCTGCGCTTGGGTAAAGTGCGCCGCAGTTGCGATGCGTATGAAAGCGAATTCTGGAGCCTGAAGAACCTTGCTTCGCTTCGCGATGACAAGAAATCGCAGGATGTGGCTTCGGGCCGTATCGCTCTTGCCGGGATTGATGAATGGCAACGTTCGGTATCTACGCCGGGGTTCGATCTGGATGGCGCGCGCCAGCGCGTTGGCGTTGCGCTTGATTCTGCAGTTGCCGAAGAGTCCGATAACCTTGCCTCGCGGTTGAACTTTCTCGCTACGACAGGTTCCATCGCGCCGTTCGTTGGTCTGTTCGGCACCGTGTGGGGCATTATGAACAGCTTCTTCCAGATCGGGCAGCAGCAGAATTCCTCGCTTGCCGTTGTGGCGCCGGGCATTTCCGAAGCATTGTTCGCAACGGCAATCGGCCTGTTCGCGGCAATTCCAGCGGTTATCGCCTACAACCGCTTTTCCAACCGGGTGAACATTCTGGAAGCGCGTCTGCAGCGCTTTGCTGATCGTTTCCATGGTCTGATTTCCAGCAGGCTGGAGCAACACTGATGGGCGCTTCGCTCTCACCGTCTGGGGGCCGGGGCGGCAAGCGGGGCCGCGGTGCACGAGCACCAATGGCAGAGATCAATGTCACGCCTTTCGTTGACGTTATGCTCGTGTTGCTCATCATCTTCATGGTGACTGCGCCGCTTCTGACGGCCGGCGTCCCGATTGAATTGCCGGAAAGCCGTGCAAAAGCTCTTTCTGAAGAGCGTGAACAGGTAACGATCAGCGTGGCGCCGGATGGCACCGTGTTCGTTGACGAAGAGGCAGTTGCAATGGAATCGCTTCCCACTGCGCTGGAAAGTTTGCCCCGCGATGCTGAGGGGAAGCCGCCCCTGGTTACGCTTCGTGGTGACAAATCTCTCCCTTATGACACGGTGATGGGGGTGATGGGAGAACTGAATCGCGCCGGTTTCAACTCCATCACACTCGTCACCAACGCTTCGGGTAGCTCCCCCACGGCTGCCCAGGATGATGTGGACGGCGGAACTGTCAGCGGCGGTTCAGGTGACGAGCAATAGGCCAACTGTAATGGCGAGCGTTGCGCTGACACGAGAAGAGGGATGGGGCCTGGCGATTTCGGTTGCCGGGCATCTGGGGCTGCTCGCGTTCTTGTTATATCGTCCCACGCCGGGTGAAGTGGTTATCCCGCCTCAGCGGGTCGAAGTGACAATCAGCGAAGATGTCGGGCTGACCTCGACCTCGCCTGATCCGGCGGCCCAGGCTGCTTCGGACAGGGCTCCCGATTTAGGCGAACCCGCACCCGAAGCTGATGCACAGGAAGAGCCGC
Source organism: Novosphingobium sp. (assembly GCA_045629505.1). Taxonomy (GTDB): domain Bacteria; phylum Pseudomonadota; class Alphaproteobacteria; order Sphingomonadales; family Sphingomonadaceae; genus Novosphingobium. The sequence continues at coordinate 13,398 of JAZQRJ010000046.1, read as the reverse complement.
AGCCGGCTCCTGCTGCACCACCGCCGCCAGCGCCTCGCGCGGTGGCTCCGCCTGCACCTGCGCCGCTTCCGAAGCCGAAGCCCGAACCGAAAAAGGTTGAGCCCAAAAAGCCCGAGCCCAAGAAGGTCGAGCCCAAGAAGGTCGAGCCCAAAAAGCCTGAACCGAAGAAAGCTGCGCCGAAGAAAACCGAGCCGAAGAAAGCTGAGCCTAAGAAGGCTGAGCCTAAGAAGGCGGAACCGAAAAAGCCTGCGCAGCCTGCGAAGCCAAAGCCGGTATCCCCGAAAACCAGTACTATCGACAATGTTACGCGCGGTTCCTCTTCAAACAAATCTGCTGCAAACTCCGCACTAGCCAAGTCCGCACCGGCGAAGGCGGCGACAGCGCCGCGCAAGGCAGGGGGCAGTGCCTTTGACGAAGCGTTCAAATCGGGTTCTCCGGGGGCGCAAAGTCAATCTGGAGCCGGGGCGCCTGCCGCTGCCATCGGGCCAAGGCAGGTATCTGCGCTTAATGCCGCGATTGGCCGCCAGCTCAAGCCGCACTGGCGGGGCAAAGCTCCAGAGGGTGCGGATGCCGAATTGCTGGTGACCCGCATCCGTTTCCGTCTGAACCGCGATGGCGGTCTTGCGGGAGAGCCGCAGGTGCTATCAACCACCGGGCAGACAGAGGCGAACGCTGCACAGGTTACGCGTCATCAGGAACAAGCTGTCCGGGCTGTAAAACTGGCGGCACCATTTGATCTGCCGGCTGATCTTTATGACGGCTGGAAAGTCGTGACGACCAATTTCGACAGGAAGCTATCGCAATGAAAACGACGAAATTCCTTGCCTTCGCCATGGTGCTGACTTTCGCAGTCCCAGCCACCGCTCAAACGCCTGAGGCGACGGAAGCTTCGCCCACGGGTGAGGGCATCGAGATAACGGTTTCCGACGATGCCGATTGGCAGGATCTCAACCTTGCCATCACCACCTTTGCCACGGATCGTGACGTATCGACGCAGGCCAGTGCGGGATCGACCGCGCAACTAGGCCGGGAAATTGCGCAAATCATTGCCGGTAACCTGCGTAATAACGGTTTGTTCAAACCTTCGGGCCCGCAGGGCTTGCCACAGCCATCGTTCGACCAGGTTCCGGCGCCGGATTACCCGACGTGGACGGGGCGCAGCGCTGAAATGCTGGTGCAAGGCTATGTCCGCGCAAACGGTGACGGCAACCTGACGGTTGGTTGTTATCTCTATGACGTGTCGCTCAAGCAACAACTCGGCAGGGCCGGTTGGGTTGTTGCGCCGGGTGAGTGGCGCCGGGCCGCTCACAAGTGTTCGGACATGGTATATTCGCGCCTGTCGGGTGAAAGTCCGTTCTTTGACAGCCGTGTGGCCTACATCGCTGAGACCGGGCCGAAGGGCAATCGCGTCAAGCGACTGGCGATCATGGATTCTGATGGCGCCAATCACCGCTATCTTACTAGCGGTCAAGCCACGGCGCTGACCCCGCGCTATTCGCCTGATTATAAATCGCTGCTCTATCTGTCCTACCTGAACGGATCGCCCAGCATCTATGTCTATGATCTGGATACGGGCCGGCAGCGTCTTGTTACCCGCAGCAACAATCCCACCTTTGCGCCGCGGTGGTCGCCCGATGGCAAGTGGATCCTCTATTCCATGTCGGTCGCCGGCAATACCGATATCTATCGCGTGTCAGCCAGTGGCGGGGAAAGCCAGAGGCTCACCGATGCGCCGGGCATCGACATCGGTGGCAGCTACTCCCCTGATGGTAGCCGCATCGTCTTTGAAAGCGATCGGTCCGGCGGGCAGCAGATCTATGTGATGAACGCCGATGGTTCCAACCAGCGCCGGATCAGCTTCTTTGGCGGTCGCGCGGCGACGCCGGAATGGAGCCCGCGCGGCGATCAGATCGCCTTCACCCATATAGCCGGGAACTTCCGGATTGCCGTGATGCGCCCCGATGGCGGCGGACTGCGCCACGTTACCGATAACTGGCAGGATGAGGCTCCCTCATGGTCGCCCAACGGCCGCATCATTCAGTTCTTCCGTACGATCCGGAATTCGGGAGAGGCGAGCATCTGGCAGGTTGATCTTACGGGACGCAATGAACGCAGGCTGCCGACGCCGGTTGGCGCGTCCGATCCTGCGTGGGGTCCGATCCGGCCCTAATTGTCCATTGACTATGTGCATTTTTAAACGGAACTTCGGTTCATCGTGCTCTTTGTAAACTCGAGGCTTCCATAGGAGATCGCATGTCGACCTACAAAAAATTGACCCCTGCCGTGCTGCTGATTGCCGGATCGCTGGCTCTTTCCGCTTGCGCGTCCAAGGCACCTAAGACCCTGCCGCCTGAGCCCGGTCCGGCGACGACGACGGATTACGGCTCACAAGCCCCGGTTCCGGGCACTCAGGCGCATTTCGTTGCCCAGATGATGGGCGATGACACGATCTATTTCGATACGGATCAGTACAACATTGATTCCGCCGATGCCGCAGCGCTCAGCAAGCAGGCCCAGTGGCTGATGCAGTATCCGTCCAAGCGCGTGACCATCGAAGGCCATGCCGACGAACGCGGAACGCGCGAATATAACCTTGCGTTGGGTGAGCGTCGTGCGAACTCTGCCAAGAACTACCTCGTCAGTTTGGGCATTGAACCTGGCCGGATCACGACGGTTAGCTATGGTAAGGAACGCCCGGTCGCGTTGGGTTCGGATGAGGCATCGTGGGCGCGCAATCGCCGTGCGGTGACAATCACGGTCGACTAATTAATTGAACGAGGCGGTTAGCCCGTCCAGCAGGAAAAGGCTGGGCGGGTTGACTGCTTCCGCTGCCACCTGAAATTGAGCGGGTCCGATAGGCGCGCGCGCAGCGTCCGCGCCGAATAGAACGTAGAGCGCCATCATCATCACCGATAGCGTGGCTGACAGAGCTAACCGATCGCTCACCGAATCGAATTCCTTAGAGGCTTACCTAGGTTACTATAACCAAGCTACGTATATATTGCAACGCAGCATTATAGTAATCTGCCTTAATTGCATGTGAACCTTCCCATACAGGAAAAAGGCGGTTGCATTGGCCTAGCAGGGCAGCGTAATCGGGTCCGATGTCATCAAGCCGCCGATCTATGGATTGGGGATTCCCCCGTTGGCGCGGCTACGCAAGTGGCCGTGAAACTGTAAACGTACGCATCTGCGACCGCGTTGGATGTAATGAACGCGGCGATTGCCCAGCGCCGAAATCCCCTAACAGTCCAGATCGCTGGTACTTCTGCCAGAAGCACGCAGCCGAATATAACTCGGGCTGGGACTATTTTGCGGGGCTCGACGCAGAAGAGGCGGCAGAGCGGGAAGCGGCTGAAAAAGCTGATAACTCCGGATACAGCGAATCCGTGCACTATGGCTGGGGCGGCTCTGGCGATGGGTCGCGTTCGCGCGATGAGATGCGGGCGCTTGAGGTATTGGGGCTAGACCCGGATGCCGAGTTCGAAGACGTCAAGAAGGCGTGGCGCTCTAAAGCGAAGGAAGTGCACCCGGACGTTAAACCCGGTGATGCCGAGGCCGCCAAGGCGTTTCAGGCATACCAGCTTGCCTATGAAGTTCTCCGCGCTGCGGAAGAACGGCGGGAGTGGCGGGGCTGACGCCCAGTCTTTGCTGCGGCACGGCATAATGGCTGGCGCAGATCCGGCACGCTATTGCTCACCCGTTTCGACGACTTCAATAGAACCAGGCGACTGCCCAAACCACCCCGACGATTAGCAGTGCGCCGGCAATATCCAGTTGCAGCCCAGCGTTGATCATGCGGGAGAGCTGAACCCTTCCAGTTGACCATGCGATTGCATTAGGTCCCGTCCCTGCCGGCAGCATGAAGCCCCAGCTCGACGCCATCGCAGCGGGCATGGCAAGCAGCAGGGGATCGACTCCCAAGGCTAGAATCAAGCTCGCGATTACCGGAACGATTGCGCTCGCAGTGGCGACGTTGCTGGCAAATTCGGTGATGACGATCACCATGGCGACGATTGCCAGGGCCATCACTGGCAGCGGCACACTGGCCAAGGGCAGGAGTGAATTGCCCAACCATTCGGCCAGCCCCGACGTGCCCATACCTTCGGCCAGCGCCAGTCCGCCGCCGAACATCATGATCACGCCCCATGGGGCCTTGTCTGCTTCTTTCCAGATCAACAGCGGCCGTCCGGTGCCGTCCGGGATCAGGAACAGGGCAATAGCGGCTGCTATTGCAATGGTTCCGTCAGTGAGTGATCCCTTGGGCAACAGCGGAGAGAGAAGGGGCGTGAAAACCCAGAGAAGGAATGTGAGAACAATAAGCGGCACCAGTCGCTTTTCAGGCGTGTTCCAACCGGCTTTGATCAATACCGCAGCGCGGGCGCCCGCCAGGTCTATCTGAAAATTTCTCAGCTTCTGGACGCGTGCAATGATGAACGTACCCAAAGGCAGTGCAAGCAGAACGAGCGGTATCCCAAAACTGCTCCATTGTGCGAACGTGATCTGCATATTCAGGAACTTGTCCAGCATACCCACGGCAATCGCATTGGTGGGAAACCCGACGATAGTGCCCAGGCCCCCAATTGACGCGGCAAAGGCAATGCCAATTGGCAACGCACCTGCCAGCCCTTCGCGGTCGTCATCGGCAAGGCCGCAGCCCGCAATCACCGCCAGTGCCATCGGCATCATGATTAGTGCCGTGGACGTGTTCGAAATTGCCATCGAGAGAACCCCGGTGGTGAGCATGAACGCGAACAGCAGGCGCGTCGGTCCACCGCTGGAACCGACCCAATCGAGGATCACCAGTGCCAGTCGCCGGTGAAGACCGGTTCGTTCAATCGCGATGGCGAGAAATGCGCCGCCAAGAATCAGGAAGAGAATGGGCGAATAGTAGGCGGATGCCGCTTCGTTGGCGCTCATCACACCGGCAAATGGCATAACCAAGAAAGGAAGAAGGGCTGTGGCCGTGAGTGGAATCGCCTCGGTCATCCACCACGCGGCCATCCACGTGACGAGGCCAGCCATGATCCACGCCTGCCCAGACATTGCCGCTGGCGGCGGGAGGATCAGGGTGGTGGCAAAAGCCAAGATGCCGATGATGAAACCGATACGGCGACTGTTCAATCGTCCTCTCCCCCCCTTGGCCCGCGGGCGGACGTAACAGGAGGGGAGAGTGTCGACAATCACATGGGCAAGTGTTTCGCCCAAATCAGTTTATTTTATCCGAACCAGCAGCTGGTTCAGATGCAACTTATAACTTGGGTGCCAGTACCATCAGCATCTGGCGGCCTTCCATACGGGGATAGGCTTCGATCTTGGCGATTTCCTCGACATCTTGCTGGACACGCCGAAGCAGATCCATGCCAAGCTGCTGGTGGGAAAGCTCACGCCCGCGGAAGCGCAGCGTCACCTTCACCTTGTCACCATTTTCGATGAACTTCTGAACATTGCGCATCTTCACATCGTAATCGTGATCATCGATGTTCGGACGCATTTTGATTTCCTTGATTTCCTGCGTCTTCTGCGTCTTGCGCGCGGCGTTAGCCTTCTTCTGCGCTTCGTAGCGGAACTTGCCTACATCAAGGAACTTACAGACCGGCGGATCGGCGTTCGGCGAAACCTCGACCAAATCCATGCCGACACTTGCGGCCTGCTCGATCGCTTCGCGCGTGTACATCACGCCGATATTCTCGCCATTCTCATCGATCACGCGCACTTTGTCGGATTGGATGAGATCGTTGTATCTTGGCCCGCTTTTGACGGGCGGCGCCAACGAGCGCCGTGACGGGGGTGCTATAAGCGTTCTCCTAGTCTGTTACAGTCAGCTTGCGTCAATTCAGTGTTCCGCGCGTCATTAGGGCGATTCGGTAGCTTAAGCAAAGCAACAAATCGCTTGAACGGCATCAACATGTGAATGCCAGCGGTTCGGTAGTGGTATAAGCGGTTACGCAGCCGCGCGCCAGAGAGGGAATTGCGCCAGCCGGTCGGCAAGCGGAACCAGAGCATCAATGCGATCCGCTGGTTGCATGGCCGCCACGATTGCCGGGTCTTGCGCGGGCATTCCTCCCGTCAAAGTGCCGAACGCAGGCAGGATCAGGCGCGCAGGCCCTGATCCGCGTTCTGCCAATACGGCGCAGGGCCGGGCTATGCGCCGTCCGCGGGTCTGGAGTGTGAACTTTGGATGGAAGTGCCCGGAAATTTCCGAGCTATCTTCCCCCGAACAGACGCGGTGCCGCAGTACTAAATTGCCAAGGCGCACCTCTTCAATCGCGTTGCCCCCAGCTTCCACTCCTTCATGGGCAGCGCCATCATGGTTGCCGATAATCCATGTCCAGTCGACCGCGCGTGTCAGCGCATCCAACATGCCGCGTGTGTGCGGGTCGAGTCGGTCATGTGCATGGCCGTCGTGAAAATTGTCACCCAGGGCGAAAACGCGGCGCGCGCCGGTCCGCCGGATGGCATTTGCCAGACGAGTCAGAGTGTCCCGACTGTCATAGGGGGGGAGCATCTGCCCGTGACGCGCGAAAAAGCTAGCCTTCTCCAGATGCAAGTCAGCAACCAGTAGTGCTTCCATGCGCGGCCAGAACAGCGCCCGCTCACCAGCCAGCAACATCTTCTCACCAGAGAACGAAAAGTGAACCATGGAAACCCCTTGCCGCACGGGGCAGGGCTTGGCAAGGGCATCTGCATGGTTGATTGGGTACCGTACACGGCTCGCGCAAAACAGTGGTTCGAATCCTTGCGGGATGCGATCTGCGCTGAGTTCGAGGCGATTGAACGTGAGGCGGGCAGCGATGCTCGCTTTGAATACACTCCGTGGCAGCGTGAAGCGCTGGAGGGTGAGTCGGATACAGGCGGAGGCGTGCGCGGCCTGATTCGCGGAAAAGTCTTTGCTAAGGCCGGCGTGAACGTCTCCACAGTGCATGGTTCGTTTTCGAAGGACTTTGCCGGCACGATCAACGGCGCTTCGCCGGAACGGCCTGCCTTTTCGGCGACCGGCATCAGCCTTGTCGCTCACATGTCAAACCCGCACGTGCCCGCCGTGCACATGAACACCCGGTTCCTGACGACAACGAAGGCATGGTTTGGGGGCGGGGCTGACCTGAATCCACCTATTCCCTACGATGAGGACACCGCTGAGTTTCACGCAGCGTTGAAGGCGGCCTGCGATCGCCATGGACCGGATTACTATGACCGGTTCAAGGCTTGGGCTGATGAGTATTTCTACATCCCGCATCGCCAGTGCCACCGCGGGGTAGGGGGCATATTCTACGATCACCTTGAGGTTGAGGACGAGGCTGCCTGGGAAGAAGGTTTTGCCTTCACGCGCGCCGTGGGCGAGGCATTTCTGGAAGCATTTCCGCGTATTGTGCGACGGCGCATGGGCATGGAGTTCACCGACGCGGATCGCCAGCAGCAGCTCGAATGGCGAGGGCGCTATGCCGAGTTCAATCTTGTTTACGACCGCGGCACGGCCTTTGGATTAAAGACCGGGGGCAATGTGGATGCTATCCTGATGAGCCTGCCGCCGGAGGCGGTCTGGAAATAGCCGGCGTTAATAATCTGAGAAAAACATAAAGAGGAGGATGCAAATGAAAGGAATGACTGATCTTGAGCGGCTTGTCGCACTTGAGGAAATCAAAGTTCTGAAAGCGCGGCGGGACCAGGCAATCGATACGAAGAACTGGGAATTGTATCATTCGCTCCACGCGCCGCATCATGTCTCGCACAATGAAGGCCTGCCCCGCTGGGAAGGTCCGGATGCGATGATCGAGGGCACGCGCAAGAGCCTTGAGGGCAAAGTCAGCTCCCACCATTCGCATACGCCGGACATTACTTTTGAATCGCCCACCAAGGCCAAGGGCATCTGGGGCATGGAAGACCTGATCTTCGATGAAAAGACGCTCGAACTGCAACTCCACGGGTTCGGTTTCTATCATGAAGAGTACGAAAAAGTAGACGGCGCCTGGAAGTTCGTGTGGCGCCAGCTTCGTCGCACTTTCGTACTGAATTATCGCGAGGGGAATCCACCTCCGGGTGTCCGCCCTGCCACGCAGCGAGCGTGATCCGATGTCTGCTGTGGCAGGCATGACTGATGTCGGGTGGGTTTGCGTGTGAGGGGAGGTGCCCGTGTATCTGCCGACGTTGACGGAAGAGACTCGGCTCGACGTATTGCATGATCTGATCTGCGCGCACTCGCTCGGCACGTGGGTCACGGCGGACGTGGATGAACTTTGCATCAACCACGTCCCGTTCGTGCTGGATGCCAAGCGGGGTGAGCTCGGTACGCTTACAGGGCACGTGGCCCGGGCAAATCCGATCTGGCAGCTTGCGGAATCACGGATGCCCAGCGCGATCGTCTTTCGTGGTCCCCAAACGTACATCACGCCGTCATGGTATTTGGCCAAGCACGAACACGGAAAGGTCGTGCCGACGTGGAACTACGCTGTGGTCACCGTGCACGGACGTCCGCGCTTCATTGAAGACCCTGTTTGGTTGCGCCGCCATCTGGAGCGACTTACCAGCATGCATGAAGTATCGCAGCCAAGCCCTTGGCAAATTGACGACGCGCCGGAAGATTTTACTGAGATGCTCATCTCAAACATTGTTGGCGTGGAAATCCCGGTCGAAAGAATAGTGGGCAAGTGGAAAACTAGCCAGAACCGCCCTCAGTCGGACAAGATCGGGGTCATCAATGGCCTGCTGGAAGTCAGTGGCGACGAAGCTGTCGCCATGGCTTCACTCGTTCAACAGCACCTTTAAACCCCTGTCGCAGCTTCAATTCAAACACGTGATCCCCTTGCCTCGCAGCGGGCGTGATGCGGCTCCGCGCGGCAGGAATTTATGTATTTGAGCAGGCTGGTTGCGCTGGAAGTTATCGCCCTAATGCGGGCGCAGCGGGATCAGGCTGGCCGCACGCACGCCGCGTTTTGAATGATGAACGGCGCCACGACTGACAACGCCCGGTCAATATAGACGTCTTTCTCACCCACGGGCGCAACGTAATGCATAGCGTCCCGCGCGTGATCTAGCGATGCGCCGCACGCTATCATCCAAGTGGCGAGGTATTGGGAGGCCAAGCACCCCCCTGCGGTTGCGACATTGCCATGAGCAATGAACGGGGCTTCGATCACGTCCACGCCCGCCTCGATAACCCAAGGCTTCGTGGTGAGGTCGGTGCAGGCGGGCAAGCCGCTCAGTAAGCCCAACTTTGCCAGCAGCAGCGTGCCTGAACATTGCGCACCGATGAGTTGTCGCGAAGGATCAAGCCGAATGCGGGACATCAATTCCGCATCGGCAGCGATCTCGCGTGTCATGATGCCGCTGCCAAGCAGCACCGCGTCTGCTTCGGCTACAAACTCAAGCGGCATCTGACGTTCGACCGTAACGCCGTTCATTGATGTGACTGTCGGCGTCGGGCTGGTGATGTGAGCAATCCAGCCATGCGCCTTCATCCGGTTGAGGATCGCGGCTGCGACGAATGAGTCAAGTTCGTTGAACCCTTCGAACGTCAGCACAGCAATCTGCATCGTTTGCTCCATCAAGTCAGAAACGGAGCCTATACTTCCGTTCGGGTCGAGTTAAACCCCAGCCTCCGCTTTAATTCAAACACGCGATCTTCCTTATCTCTGCGGGGGGAGGGGCCATCGCCTTCTTTCGGCATGAAGCGCCCCGCCTCCGACCGGGTCCATTCGCGGATTGCCCAACGTTCCACCACTGCCCACCGGCCGTCACGCTTTTCAAAATGGTCCACATAGCGGAAGCCAGAGGTAAAGTTGCGCCGAGGATCGTCCAGCGGCTGACCCCAGTGGACGGCTGTGCCGTATGTTTCGCTCACCGCCTTGGTTTCGTCACCTTCCACGAAATGATTGCCGATCAGGTGCATGGTGCCGTCAAACTTGGTCAACGCGCCTGAGACCCACTCCACAAATTCTTCAACTGGGCCTGAAAAGCCGGTGTGATGATCGATTCCGCCAGGGTGATAGGCCGAGCGGACAAGATCCATGTCGAGCCGGTCAATGCCTCGGCAGTATCGCAACACTGCCCCATGAATCGCCTGCCTGTCTGCTGTGTCCATGCTTCTCTCCCATCGTTCTGTTGTGCAAACCTCTTCGCAAGTTGCACATTCGCATTGCATTGCGGCAATTAATCCGCACATCAGAGCCGGATATGTTGCGACAATACGAACTTGTAGAACGCGTCAAGGCGTACGACGAAGATGCGGACGAAGCCATTCTCAACCGCGCTTATGTTTATACCGTCCAGAAGCACGGCACCCAGAAGCGCGCCTCTGGCGATCCTTACTTCAGCCATCCGATTGAGGTGGCTGGTCTGATGACCGAGCTGAAGCTCGATCAGGAGACTATCGTTACCGCGCTACTGCACGACACTGTCGAAGATACGCTGGTAACGATCGAAGAAATCGAGGAATTCTTCGGGCCTAATGTTGCCCGGCTTGTCGATGGAGTCACCAAGCTTTCCAAAATCGAGATGTTAACGGAAAGCGAGCGGGCGGCAGAGAACCTGCGCAAATTCTTCCTGGCGATGAGCGAAGATTTGCGAGTCCTGCTCGTCAAGCTGGCGGACCGGCTGCACAACATGCGCACGCTGCATTTCATACGCAGCGAAGAAAAGCGTCGGCGCATCGCGCGCGAGACGATGGATATCTACGCCCCTCTCGCAGAGCGAGTGGGAATGTACGAATACATGCGCGAGATGCAGCTTCTGGCATTCGAGCAGCTGGAACCTGAAGGCTACGCCACGATCACCGGCAGGCTGGCGCAGATCCGCAGCCAGGAAGGCGGACAGGTTGATGCCATCGCACTTAATATCAAGCAGGCGTTGGCCGAGGCTGGCTTGAATGTAGAAGTCACTGGGCGCGAAAAGCACCCTTATTCGATCTGGCGCAAGATGTCGGAGCGACATGTCACGTTCGAACAGATCACTGACATCATGGCATTCCGCGTCCTCACCGACACGCCTGAGGATTGTTATAAGGCGCTCGGCGTGCTCCACCAGACGTGGCAGATGATTCCAGGGCGATTCAAGGACTACATCTCGACGCCAAAAGCCAATGGCTATCGCTCGCTACACACCTCGCTGATCTACCATAATTCCATGAGGGTGGAGGTGCAGATTCGTACTCGGGAGATGCATCAGACCAACGAGTTCGGTCTTGCCGCACATTGGGCCTACAAGCAGGGTGATCGGCCGGATGGGCAGGTGGGCTGGCTGCGCGACCTTATTGAGATCATCGACACCAGCCACGATGCGGAAGAGCTGCTCGAACACACGCGATTGGCGATCTATCAGGATCGCATATTCGCCTTCACTCCCAAGGGCGCGCTGCACCAGTTGCCCAAGGGCGCGACTGTCGTCGATTTCGCATATGCCGTGCATACCGATCTGGGCAACGCAGCTGTCGGCGCGAAGATCAACGGGCGCCACATGCCGCTGCGCACGCAACTTGCCAATGGCGACGTGGTCGATGTCATCAAGAGCGCAAGTTCCGAGCCGCAGCTTTCATGGCTGGGATTTGTAGTCACCGGCAAGGCACGAGCAGCCATTCGGCGGGCCGTTCGCGCCAAGGAACGGCAGGAAGTCGCGCTGATCGGCTCCAAGTTGTTTGACGAAATTACCAGCCGGATGCCCGCCACGATTGGGCGCAAGGCCATTAAGGCGGCGCTTAAGCGCCTCAAGATGCATGAAGAGTCCGACCTTATGTATGCGATAGGTGCAGGCAAGCTGTCGGATCGAGAAGTGATGGAAGCACTGATGCCGGGAAGCACGGCCGCGTTGCCGGATACGGAGGTTTTGGGCGCGCCTGAACATGTCATATCGATTCGCGGTCTGACCCCGGGCGTGGGCTTTGAGCTTGCCGAGTGCTGTCATCCTGTTCCGGGTGACAGGATCGTTGGCCTGCGTCATCGCGATCACAAAGTAGAAGTCCACACGATTGATTGTTTGGAGCTTGCCAACGGGGTCGACAGTGATTGGCTGGACCTTTCCTGGGGCGAGCGCTCAACCGGGGCAGTGGGTAGCTTGCGGCTGGTTCTCTATAACCGGCCAGGCGTTCTGGCCGAGGTTACCAAACTGTTTGCCACCAACCGAGCCAACGTCGTCAATCTTGTGATGACGCAGCGGGATGATAACTTCGGCACTTATGAGGTCGATCTGGAGGTCACAGATGTTGCGCACCTGGCGCGTATAGCAGCTGCACTGCGTGCCAGCGATGCCGTGGCGGAGGCAGACCGGATCTGATTCCCACCGGGTTTTTGCAATCATCATCAGCTTTTTTCCCGGCTGTTTTTAAAGCTCTTGCGAATTATCGACTTGGCCGCTACCTGCCGGCCTCTGCCCGAGACGGCAGGACGGAGCGGTGGCAGAGTGGTCGAATGCGCACGCCTGGAAAGTGTGTATACGGTAGCCCCGTATCGAGGGTTCGAATCCCTCCCGCTCCGCCAACATGCCTTGATTTTTCAGGATAATTCCTCGCTAAGGCACCCGGTTCCCATAACCGCTCCCCAATAGCGCGTTCGCTCAAAGCTGGACGGCATGGGACAATATGCTCCAGTTCACCGCGCTTGAGCCCCATGTGGCGGAGTTTGCGCGCGAACATAACGGCGAGTTCCAGATGAAATGACTTACACGCCTCAAGGTCTGTATGAAGCTGGCAGGGCGCACGCCTTATCGAGCAATCTGCTTTACAACGGCGCGCTTGAGCGGGCTGGGGACGACGGGCACCCCGACCCGACGCAGTTCGCATTCAACGGCACGTATTCGCTCTCGGTCTACTTTTTGGCCTGCCTCGGCCTGGAACTGTATCTCAAGGCGGCATTCGTCCACTACAGCGGTGATGGCAGCGACAGTGCCCTCAAGGGCATCGGTCATAATTTGGTTCGTGCGCTCGATGCTGCCGAGCAGGCTGGTTTTCATTCCCAGGCTCCAAACCTTCGCGAGATCGTTGAGTATTTGCGCGAACCCCACCTCTCGGAGAGCTTCCGCTATAAGGTTCCAGAGAACATGGAGCTTCCCGAGGTCGCGGATGTTATCGGCGCGATACAAGTCATCGACGACGAACTGGAACCACTACTCTTCCCGAAGTGACCACATGCGCCGGCGCATGCGCGTACGGGACCCGGTGAAGTGGGGAAAGTGGGGGCCAGGGGTATCGACAAACTGCCACTCGGGGGTGCTGTCAAAAGGATAGCACCTGATTGGCGTGAGGCTTGGGCGAGGGTAGTGCGGATTAATGCGTCGTCCCAGAAAACCAGCCAATCCGTTCAGGTATTTCCACTCCTCACCTGAGGTGATCCGCCTGGTAGTCCTTATGTATGTGCGTTTTCCACTGTCGCTGCGGAACGTCGAGGATCTGCTGCACGAACGCGGGATTGATCT
>JAZQRJ010000045.1:0-40290 GCA_045629505.1 Novosphingobium sp. | reverse complement strand
AGTTCTCTGATGACATTACCTGCCGGGATCACACCGAAAAACTGGGCAGCGACGCCGAAAGCACAAATTACTGAAAATCGGCTATATTTTGAATCCGAACCTTTTTGAGCGAGGTTCGGGTGAAAAGAGACAAAAGCCGATCTGAGACCGAATTTACCGTTTCCGTCAGTCTCTGAGGTTCGGTCGCCACCGGCAAAACCGCGCGGAAGCTGGGGATTTTCTGGCCCCGTAAGGCCCATCTCATGGTTTCGCGATGAGATGTTGGCGGAGAGGGAGGGATTCGAACCCTCGGTACGGTTGCCCGTACACCGCATTTCGAGTGCGGCGCATTCGACCACTCTGCCACCTCTCCGCGAAGTGCACTGGGCTGAAAGGCTTCAACCCGGTCGATGAAGCGGCGCGGTTAGCGAATAGTGCTCCGCTTGCCAAGCCCTGTTGGACCCAAGTGTCAGAAAATCAGTGTATCGCCAGACAGCATCGCTTGTTTCGCAACTGCACAACCCATATATTGCAGTTCATGAACCGTGCGACTTTCTTCTCGCCGCAGGCTGGGCGCTTTATCGACGCGCCTCGCCAAACCAGGGCTCGATTCGCCATTGGCGATATCGTGAAACATCGGCATTTCGATTTTCGCGGTGTCGTGTTTGATATCGATCCCGTCTTTGCCAACAGCGACGAATGGTATGATTCCATTCCCGCCGAAGTCCGCCCTCGCCGCGATCAGCCCTATTACCACCTTCTCGCCGAGAACGAGGAATCCAGCTACGTGGCCTATGTCAGCCAGCAGAACCTGACGAAAGACATTGATGGCGGCCCGGTTGACCACCCCTCAGTTGAACAATTGTTCGATGATTACGCCGACGGCCGCTATCGGCTACGGCAGGGCCTGACGCACTGATCGAGCATGTGCACCAGCATGGGCTGGCTCAGCTTTTCAGCTTCCAGCCCGAACGCAGCACATAGTAGGTCAATATCGCCAAGGCGGCATTCAGGACTCCCAGCCCGATCGCGCTGTGAATGACCGCCTCGTTGGTGTTCCCGATATCGCTTCTTCCCAGAAAGCCGAATCGGAAACCTGAAATCACATAGAAGAACGGGTTGCTGCGGCTCACCGCCTGGAACACCGGGGCAAGCTTGTCGATCACATAAAACGTGCCGGACAACAGCGAGAGCGGCGCTATGATGAAGTTCGTGATCGCTGCGTTGTGATCGAATTTTTCCGCCCAGATGGACGATAGCAGGCCGAGAATGGACAAGAAGACCGATCCCATCAGGCCGAACCAAACGACCGCCCAAGGGTGCGCAAGGTGCAGATCTACGCCCGGCCACAGCAACATTGCGCCGTAAAGCGCCAGCCCCACCAGAACGGCGCGAGTAACCGCTGCGCCAATCATGGCCAGCATCAGCTCTCCTTCGGAAAGAGGCGGCATAAGATAATCAACGATTGTTCCCTGTATCTTGCCCGACAGGAACGAGAAGCTGGCATTGGCGAAAGCGTTCTGCATCATGCCCATCACGATCAGGCCCGGCGCGATGAACGTGGCAAAGTTCACGCCCAGCACCTCGCGCCCACCTCTTCCCAGCGCAACGCTGAAAATAACGAGGAACAGCAAGGTTGTGATGGCAGGCGCCCAAATCGTCTGGGTCTGGACCTTGAAGAACCGGCGAACCTCCTTCATATAGAGGGTCTTGAGCCCGATCCAATTTACACGATGGATCACCGGTTCACCCTTACCCGGAAACGCCCGCACTTGCGTTGCAGGTAGGGACATATCGAAGGTTTCGGTCGCAATGGGTTGATCGGCCATGGTCTGCGGCCTATCGGCAAGGCAGTCCGGTGGCAAGCGCAAGGCGATACGGGCTCCAATTCCTAAAGGACTAGATATCAGATGAGCTGGACGGAAGAGCGGATCGAAAAGCTGACCAAGATGTGGGAAGGTGGTTCGACCGCAAGCCAGATCGCGGAAGAACTGGGCGGAGTCAGCCGCAATGCCGTAATCGGCAAGGCACACCGCCTTGGCCTGAAAGCCCGCCCCTCGCCTGTTAAAGGCGGTGGCGGCGTCGATGCCGAAGCCAAGGCCAAGGCTGCAGCAAAGAAGGTTGTAAAGCCCGCACCAGAGCCAAAGAAGCAGCCTCCCAAGCCTGTTGAGGTGAAGGCTGCACCGATTGAACCTCCTGCCCCTCCGCCTGTCGAAGTTGCGAAGGACGTGCCGCCACCATTCCAAAATGAGAATGTTGAACAGGCGGCCATCCCTGCTCCGCAGCGGAGTTCTCCGCGCGTGGTGTCTGTCGGCCCCGGCGGCTTCCTTCGTCAGGGTCCGGGTGACCAGCAGGCGCCAATTCCACCGGCGCCGCCGCGGCGACTCGTGCCCGCCAAGCCCAGCGCGGAAGTGGCGAACAAGACCAGCCTGCTCGATCTGAATGATCGCATTTGCCGCTGGCCTATGGGCCATCCGGGCGAGCCGGATTTCCATTTCTGCGGCGATAAAGTAAACCCGGGGTTTCCTTATTGCGTGGATCACTGCGGCCGGGCCTATCAGGCACAGCTGCCGCGCGGCGCACGCCGTCCACCCCCGCCGCTTCCGTTCGGCGGCCCGCGCGTCCGCTAAGTTCGCAAAGTTCATAAGGTTCAGCAAACGGGCTGATCGGGACGACCCGGTCGGCCCGTTTTCGTTTGCCTGCGTGGGCTCGGGCTGTTCTGATCGCGAATAACTGTGTTGAACTTTCCCTCACTTGCGTAATACCTGATCTGCACACCCGGCAGAGACCGGAAAGCGGATCAATCCGCAGAGCAGAGGGGGAAACCATGAACGGTACCGCATCAGACATCGATAATCCAACGTCCGCAACGGATCTGACCGGCCGAGTCGCAATCGTGACCGGCGCATATGGCGGCATCGGTAGTGCGACTGCTGGCCTGTTCGCCCGCGCTGGAGCCACTGTGATCTGCACTGACATCAATCCGGGCATCACCGGGATCAACGAATCGGGCTGCACCGGCGTGGTGCTGGACGTCACCAGCCAGAGTGCGGTTCAGGAACTCGTCGATCAAACGGTTGCGAAATACGGACGGCTTGACGTGATGGTCAACAATGCCGGGATCATCACCAATGCGACGGTTGCGGAGCTGGATGAGGCTGACCTTGATCGCGTGATGGCCGTCAATTTGAAGGGCGTGCTGTTCGGCTGCAAGGCCGCGTCCGCCGTAATGGTAAAGCAGGGCAGCGGGTCGATCATCAATCTTGCCTCGGAAGCGATGTTCAGTGCCGTACCCAACATCATCGCCTATTCCATGGCGAAAGCGGCCGTGGGGCAACTGACCCGATGTTTGGCAAACGAAGTCGGCCCGGCAGGCGTGCGTGTGAATGCGGTGGCCCCCGGCTTCATCGAAACGCCGATGACTTCGCGCCACTTCACTTCAAGCGAAGGGGTCGTCGATCAGGAGAAGCGCAAAGTCGTTCTGGCCGAATTTACGAAAGGCGTGGCCAGCAACCATATCGGCCAGCCGATCGATATTGCGCACACCATCCTGTTCCTGGCCTCGGACGCCTCTCGCTACACGGTAGGCCAGATCATCCGCACAGGCGGCAACCCGGCCTAGCAAAGCCTCCGCTCAGAGAGGATCAGGCCGGCCGGGGAACTTCGCCGGTGGCTTCCTCTTCACTCGGCCTTGCCTTCAGCAGGAACGCAATCAGCGCAGCCGCCAGCGTCAACCCGGCTATCCACGCTATCGTCGTTTGGAAGCTAGCGGCAGAAGGCATCAAGGAGCCGTCCGCCGTTGCCCTTATGGCACCTACGGCAAGCATGACGGCCACGATCTGCGAACCGATCGCCTGCGCCATGCCGCGAAAGACCGACATTGCCCCGATTGCCTCGCTCGTGCGGCTTTCGGGAACCGAGGCGACGACCAGATTGGGAATAGCTGCATTGAGCATCGTCGTACCGAATGAAATCACGCAGAGCAGCAGAACGATGTAAACCATACTGGTGGGGAAGCTGAGCGCCAGCAGCCAGCCGAAGGTGCAGGCCAGACCTGCCAAGAGAACAGGAACACGCAGTCCCATCTTTACCATCATCCAGCCCGCGAGCGGACCTGCGAAGAAGGACAGGATGTTAGACGGTAGCTTGGCTAGCCCGGCATCAGTGGCCGAAAGCGCCATGCCCACGCCGGTCCACGCCTCGTTCTGGATATAGGCCGAGAAGACGATAGTGATCTGCAAGGTTCCAAGTGACAGCAGCACTGCCAGGCCGATTGCCAAGGCGACATTCCGGCGGAGCAGCAATCGCAGGTTGATGAACGGCTCGGCCGCCGCAAGGCTGCGCCGCGCCCAGAACACCATGATTGCAAGGCCCAGAAGCATAAGCCCGATAACGGTGGGGCTGAACCAGCCCATACCCTTCGACAGACTGATGCCAAGCAGCAGCGCAGTAATTCCAGGGACAGGCAGCAGACCTTCTACCCAGTCGATTGGATGGCGCGGCGGATTGCCCGAACCTGCCGGGATCATCACTCTGATTGCGACCCATGCAATCGCCAGCAGCACCGCGCTAACGCCGAACAGGGTCTGCCACTGGAAACTGTCAATTATCCAGCCGCCTAGCACGAGGCCCAGCGCAGTGCCCATGCCCATGCCGGTGGTCATCAGCCCAATGGCCACCGGCACGCGTTCTTTCACCACCGTTTCGCGGATAATCCCAATGCTGAGCGGGATCAGGGCGGCGGAAAGCCCCTGCAATGAACGCCCCAACAAAACGAGAATGTAGTCTGATGTAACGGCGCTCAACACTGAGCCGAGAACGGCAACAGCGAGCATGATCAGCAATACACGTTTGCGGCCATAAATATCGCCCAACCTGCCCGCCATAAGCGCGGCCGACGTTCCGATCAGGCCATGCGAAGTTACCAGCCAGCCAGCCGTTACCGGATCACCGAATTCGCGGATCAGCGTCGGCAGGGCGACGTAGATCATCGTCGTTTCGAATATCGCCGCGATCTCGGCAATCAACAAAGCGCCGACAATAATCCAGTAACTCGATCGCATCAGCGAAATCTCTCCTCCGCTCCTTCACGCCTCGTGGACGTGTGAATTGGCGTTCCTTCCATGGATCGTTAATCGAGGCAATGTCCTAGCCGCCGGGAAAGGATCGCTATCGCGATTGTTTCTGCCTCCCCCCAAGAAGCGGATAGGGATTGATCGCACGTGCATCGCCGGACCAGTCGCGATCCGGCATGATCGCCAACACTTCAAATCGCAGGCGCGACGACCCCACACTGCCAAGCTGTTCACCCGCGCCGATCACCTGTCCTTCCGAGATGTCAGACACCACGCTGCCGAGCCGTGTGTAGCGGTACAGCCGCGTCCGGTCAGGGCTACGGACATAAACGGCGTTCCCTTTTTTGCCGTCGGATATGGATAGCTTCTCGACGATGCCGGGAGCGGCCGCAATCACCGGCATTCCCAGCGGCCCCGGAAGATCTATGCCATGGGACGCTGCAAAATTATCCACCAGGTCGTCAGCCCGTGCTCCGGCAATTGGGATCAACAGCAAGGAATCAACACCGCCCGGGAATTGCGCCCGTTTCGATACGGCAGGTGCGCCACTCGTACGGGGGACAGGACGTACCACGCCGCCAACCGTTTCCTGACCCTGCTCATCCCGTGCCGGGCGCGGCAACCATAAGACGCCGATCGCCAGCCAAAATGCGGACGCAAGTACGACTGCAAGGGCAACAAGCCTGAACCGGTTCAACTCGCTCTCCGCCATTTAACACGGTGCATTGCGAATATCTTGCCACGACCCTAGCATCATTTCCCAATTATGGCGAAAGCAAGGGGAGAATGGGTAATGACGGTATCGCTGCACACGGTCGTTGTCGGAACATATAAGCAGATGCTCCCTCAGGTTCTGTGGCTTATGGATAAAGCCGAAGCCCATTTTGCCGAAACCGGCAGATCTCTGGATACGCTTGGTGGCGCTCGGCTTGCTCCCGACATGTGGACACTCGCCAAGCAAATTTCACAATGCGCCCATCATTCTGCTCGCGCCATTGAAGCGGTGCGCAGTGGCACCTTTTCCCCCGATCCCGGCCCAATTCCGGCAGACCTCTCGTTGGTACGCAAAGAAATCGAAGACGCCATTACTCTCGTCAATTCGGTTGATCCCGGCGAACTCGATGCAATCGCAGATAAAACGATAGAGTTCCGTGCTGGAAAATATTCCATGACGTTTGATGCAGCAGATTTTCTTCTGACGTTCTCGCTTCCTAATTTCTATTTCCACGTCACCACAACGCACAACATCATCAGATCAAATGCCGTGAATGTCGGCAAAGCTGATTACATCGGAAAAATGCGCAACAGGAAGTAGTCACGCATTCTTGGCTGAGACGCCTTTTTGAAATCCTGGCATTCTTTCCGAAACATCAGGCCGATGCTTGCGATAGCCTGATGCCTGGAATTCGTCGTCATACTGCCAATTGCGCTCTAAGGCCGTTATAGCTGACCGCCGCTTGGATCGATCAGCGTCTTGCAGCCGGTCTTGGACGAGATCAGCTTCTCAAACGCTTCCGGTACGTCATCGAGCTGCAGGGTGGCAGTATGCATCGCGGAAGGATCGATTTCGCCTCGCGCCAGCGCCCCCAGAACAGCATCGAAATCTTCGTGCGTATAGCAATTGGAGAACCGGATCGTCACTTCGCGTGATAGCGCCAGGTTCGGTCGGATCGTGTCCTCCTGAAAACATACGCCCACGACAACGATCGTTGCTTCGTATGCGCAAATAGAGATGGCTTGCTGGATCAGGCCCGGCACACCCACACATTCGAAGACCACGTTGGGCAATTGCCCAGCAATGGCACGAAGCTGCTCTCCCAAATCGCCCGCAGTGGGATCGATCACATCGGTCGCGCCCACAGCCAGGGCAAGCTGGCGCCGTTCTTCCGACATTTCGGACACAATTACGCGCTTGGCACCAGCAAGCTTGGCGAACTGGATTACGCCCGCTCCTATCGGCCCGGTCCCAATGATCAGAACCACGCTATCCTGATTGATCGGTGCCATAGACACGGCACGGCGGGAAACGGAGAGCGGCTCCACCATGGCGGCGGCATCGTAATCAACGCCGTCCGGCACCTTGTGGAGAGAGTAGGCGGGTGCCACGGTATATTCGGCGTAAGCTCCCGGGTAGTCCTTCGAGAACCCGGTAAAAACGATCTTCTCGCACAGACCGATCTTGCCAACCTGGCACGCTTCACAAGTACCACAGTTATGTATCGGAAGCGAAACGACGCGATCTCCGATAGACCACCCTTTCGTGCCCTCGCCCAGTTCCGAGACGACTCCAGCGAATTCGTGACCGTAGATCACGCCATCGGTCGATCGGCCATATTCCTTTACATGCAGATCCGAACCACAGATGCCCACCCGTGCAACCTGCACCTGCACCTCGCCCGCGCCAGCCTGGGGCGGCTCCAATTCGCGAATCTCAAGTGGATCTTGGGCACTTTTGTAAACGGCTGCGCGCATCGGGCTTTCCTCAAACGTCTATCTGTTTGTCTCTTCCTAATGCCTGGTGCGCATACGGCAAAGAAAAAGGGCGAAGGATTTCTCCCCCGCCCCAATTTCATAATGCTGTGACTAAATGCTTAGTCGTCCTTCAGGAACGCCGGCATGTGATCGGGGTTACCACCCTCACCGCCGCCGTCACGACGCGGACCGCGATCACGGCCACGGCCGCCACCACCGCCGCCGTCACGGCGCGGACCACGACGGTCACCACCGCGATCGCCGCCCCGGTCACCACGCGGTTCACGTGGCTCGCGCGCCGGGCGCGTGTCTTCCAGTTCTTCGCCGGTTTCTTGATCGACTACCCGCATCGACAGACGGACTTTGCCGCGGTTGTCGATCTCAAGCACCTTGACCTTTACTTCCTGGCCTTCCGACACGACGTCGGTCGGCTTTTCTACGCGCTCGTTCTTCATTTCGGAAACGTGGACGAGGCCGTCCTTGCCACCCATGAAGTTCACGAAAGCGCCAAAGTCGACGATGTTGACGACCTTGCCGGTATAGACCTTGCCGACTTCTGCTTCCTCGACAATGCCGAGGATCCAGTTCTTGGCCGCTTCGATCTGGGCGAGGTCGGACGAGCTGATCTTGATCACGCCCTCGTCGTCGATGTCCACCTTAGCGCCGGTTTCAGCAACGATCTCACGGATCACCTTGCCGCCAGTGCCGATGATGTCACGGATCTTCGACTTGTCGATCTGGATTGTCTCAATGCGCGGAGCGTGAGCCGAAAGCTCAGTACGGGCTGAACCCAGAGCCTTGGTCATTTCACCAAGGATGTGCGCACGGCCTTCCTTCGCCTGGTTCAGTGCAGCTTCGAAGATTTCCTTCGTGATGCCCGCAACCTTGATGTCCATCTGCATCGTGGTGATGCCTTCGGACGTACCAGCCACCTTGAAGTCCATGTCGCCAAGGTGATCTTCATCACCAAGGATGTCGGACAACACGGTGAACTCATCACCTTCAAGGATAAGGCCCATGGCGATGCCCGAAACCGGACGAGCGAGAGGAACGCCCGCGTCCATCATCGACAGTGCGCCACCGCAAACCGTCGCCATCGAGGACGAGCCGTTGGACTCGGTGGTGTCTGACACGACGCGGATGGTATAGGGGAAGTCTTCCTTGCTGGGCAGAACGGCCTGCAGCGCGCGCCATGCGAGCTTGCCGTGGCCGGTATCACGACGCGACGGGGCGCCGAAGCGGCCCACTTCGCCGACCGAATAGGGCGGGAAGTTATAGTGCAGCATGAAGTTCGAATAGGAGAGACCCTCCAGCCCGTCGATCATCTGCTCGGCATCCTTGGTGCCCAGCGTGGTGGTGCAGATCGCCTGCGTTTCACCGCGCGTGAAGAGCGCCGAACCGTGCGTGCGCGGCAGGAAGCCGACCATGCTTTCGATCGGACGGACCTGCGTGGTGGTGCGACCGTCAATGCGCGTGCCGTCCTTCAGGATGGCGCCGCGAACCACGTCGGCCTCAACCTTCTTCATGGTCTTGATCGCGACCATCTGTGTCTGTGCGCTTTCGTCAGCGAAGGCAGCCTTGGCCTTGTCGCGTGCGACATTGAGCGCATCAGAACGGGCCGACTTGTTCGTCAGCTTATAGGCGGCGGCGATATCATCACCCACCAGTTCCTTCAGCTTCTTCTTGATGTCAGCGGTATTGTCGGTGAGATCGATATCCCACGGTTCCTTCGCAGCCTTCTCAGCCAGATCGACAATGGCGTTCACGACCTTCTTGCACTCGTCATGCGCGAACATCACGGCGCCGAGCATCACGTCTTCCGGCAGCTCACGCGCTTGCGATTCAACCATCATCACAGCACTGCCGGTGGCAGCGACTACGAGGTCAAGCGCGCCAGCAGCTGCCACATCCTGCTTCGGATTCAGTGTGTACTGGCCATCTTCGTAACCAACGCGCACCGCGCCGATCGGACCCATGAAGGGCACGCCGGAAATGGTAAGAGCAGCCGAAGCAGCGATCAGGGCAACGATATCGGGTTCGGTTTCGCCGTCATACGACAGGACGTGCGCGATAACGTTGATTTCATTGTAGAAACCTTCGGGGAACAGCGGGCGAACCGGACGGTCGATCAGGCGGGAAACCAGCGTTTCCTTTTCCGTGGCGCCGCGCTCACGCTTGAAGAAGCCGCCCGGGATACGGCCGGCAGCAAAAAACTTTTCCTGGTAGTGAACGGTGAGCGGGAAGAAATCCTGCCCTTCCTTCACCGACTTGGCGGCCGTAACCGCGCAAAGGACGACCGTTTCACCATATGTGGCGAGGACCGCGCCGTCAGCCTGACGGGCAATGCGGCCGGTTTCAAGAGTGAGGGTTTTTCCGCCCCACTCGAGCGATACTGTTTTGACGTCGAACATTTGATTTTTCCTTAGTCCCACAGGCCCTATTGCGCTGGGGGGTTTACTGCCGGGTATGCCGTCCCGGTCCGGTGTGGGACCTTGTCCGGCCCCGTGGCCTCCGCTGCCGAATTGCGAGCGGACCCAATATTTACTGGCTGCATCAAGGGACCAATAAAGCAGGTTCCAACAGATTGCATGCAGCGCAGATACAAGAAGCGGCCCGCTGGGGGCCGCTTCGAAATCTTACTTGCGAAGACCCAGCTTCTGGATCAGCGCATTGTAGCGCTCAACGTCTTTCCTCTTGAGGTAATCCAGGAGCGATCGCCGCCGGTTCACCATGGCCAGAAGACCACGGCGGGAGTGGTTATCCTTGTGGTGCGCCTTGAAGTGATCCATCAGTGTCTGGATCCGGGCGGTCAGGATAGCGACCTGCACTTCCGGGCTACCGGTATCGCCCTGATTGCGGGCGTTGTCCTGAATAACTTCGGTTTTCTTTTCAGCGGTAATCGACATTGTCTTATTTACTCCGCGACATCCGAAACATTGAAACCCCTGACAACGCGGGCGTCACCGCCCTCTAATTCCATAAGCGCCACCGGCACACCGCCGCTTCGCGCCCAGAACTGTCCGTCCATCAGGGACATGCCCGAGAGAACCCGGCCCTGACGGACCGCTCTTGCCTGCTCGGGCGAAAGGTCAAAGGCCGGGATGTCGTCCAGCCCTGCCTCCAACGGCAAGAGTATTTGTTCAATTGGCGCGCCCTTACCCATTTCGTTCAGTTTGTCCAGCGAAATAGCTTTATCGAGAGCAAATGGCCCTGCCCGAACCCGCCGCAACATGGTTACATGGCCGACCGTACCAAGCGCATGCGCAATGTCGCGTGCCAGGCTTCGTATGTAGGTCCCCTTTGAAACATGGGCTGCGATGGTGATGGTATCGATCTCACCGTCTACCTGGTCCCCACCTTCGCCGGAATGGGAAGAAAGCGTAAGCGAATGAATCGTTACCGCCCGTGGCTTCATCTCCACCACTTCACCGGCCCGGGCGCGGTCATAGGCGCGCTGACCATCCACCTTGATCGCAGAATAAGCCGGCGGAACCTGCTCGATCGGCCCTGTGAACTGCGGCAGGATCGCATCGCTGGCGGAAAGGGTCGGGCGCACATCGCTGCGGGCAACTGCCTCGCCTTCCAGATCAAGCGTGTCCGTTTCCGTCCCGAAGGCCAACGTAAAAACATATTCCTTGCTGGCATCAAGCAGCCGCCCGCTTAACTTGGTCGCCTCGCCAATCGCGATGGGGAGCACACCTTCGGCCAGCGGATCGAGCGTGCCGCCATGGCCGACCTTAACCTTCTTTCCGAAGCCTGCCTCACGCAAGTTGCGTTTTACTGCCGCAACCGCCTGCGTCGAACCAAGCCCCACAGGCTTGTCCAGGATGATCCATCCGTGCGGCATCGTTATTGTCCGGCAACCAGCAGCGCGAGTTTCAGGAACTGTTGCTGAGCCCATTCGACCGGCGGCAGCACCACCTTCTCAACAATACCGAGGCCGGGAAACAACCATGGGATCACGAGCAGCAGCAAGAACAGCAAGGGAAAGCCTAACGGCCTGAGCTTCGCATATGCGCGCGCGGCTTTCGGAGGCAACAGCCCTTCGACAATGTGGGATCCGTCAAACGGCGGAATCGGCAGCAGGTTGAACATCGCCAGAAAAATATTGATAACGATGAAGTATTTCAGCCCAGCGAGAAACACATCCAGCGCCCCTTCGGGTGGCGCGCTGAGCCCACCGGCGATCAGGCCCAGCAGGATTGAACCAACTGCCGCGAGGATTAGGTTAGTTCCCGGCCCCGCGGCCGCCACAGCCATCATACCGTAACGCGGATTGCGCAGTCGCTGCTTGATGACCGGAACAGGCTTTGCCCAACCGAAGACCGGTGCTCCGCTGAGCGCCAGCAACCCGGGCAGCACTATAGTTCCAATCGGATCCACATGGCGCAGGGGATTGAGACTAAGACGCTTCATCTCCGCCGCAGTGGGATCGCCCAGGAACTTCGCTACCCAGCCATGGGCGACTTCATGAAAGACAATGGCAATGACAAGACCGGGGATCAGCACGATCGCCAACATCAGGGTATCGCTCATCTGCTCCATTCCTCGCGCAACAGGCCAAAGATGCAGGTGTTGCGCACATACCCCGTCCAGGTGATCCGATCACTGCGCATCAACCCTTCCCGCTGTGCGCCCAGCTTCATGACTGCGGCCTGACTGCGCAGGTTGCGCTCATCCACAAGGAACACGATCCGCCGGAACCCGCAGGTAAAGGCATGTTCGATCATGAGCTGCTTCACCCGGCCGTTGTAATCAGTGCCGCGCACTGCTGGCACAATATAGGTACCGCCAATCTCGATCACACCGTTGTTCTGATCCGGTCGGAGATATGCTGTGATGCCAACCAGCTCCCCGTCATGCAGAGTGGCAAAACTCGTGCCCGGCGCGGCAAGCCGCGCCGCTATGGCAGGATCGAAATGCTCATCCAGCATCGAGTGCGGATAGATGTTCCAGATTTCCCGATCCTGCGCACACGCGGCACGCAGGGCGGGCAAGTGATTGTCACAGAGCGGCTCCAGCCTGATTTCCCCATCGACAAGATCGGCGCACAGCGCCCCGGAACTGGCGATGGGAACAGCGGTCAAAGAGCAGCTTCTGCCAGCAGCGCTTCGGCCAGAGCATGCGGGCGGGTGTTCTGCACCTGATGGGCGGCATCGATGTGAACAATCCGATCGCAGTGGAAACGGTCCGCATAAATGCGCTGCCAGTGCGGGATAAGCACCTGATCCTGCAGGCAGACGACGTATGTGGAAGGCGCATCCACCAGATGATCGTGATTCCAGTTTGTTTCGGTATAGGCCACAGCGGGCCATTCATCCTTCATCAGCTTGGCGAGGAAGGAGTCCTGATCGGGCTTTGTCATGTCGTTGACAAACATCACTCGGAACCGTTCAAGCGGCGCAACATCCGGATCGTTGAATATCTTACCGAACGGGCCATGGGGATCGAATTCGATCTGTGCCGCCATCATGTCCGCAATGTTGGCCCCCGGTGCATGAGCGATGCAGGAAACATAAACTTGCCGCGCAAAAGCGCCCGGCATCTTCGCTTGCAGCTTGGGCAAAACCTGGCCCGCCTGCGAATGGCCGACGATCAAGGGCTTGTTCAACCCCGCGGCTGCAACATCGTCTGCCAGTTCGGAAATGATATCGTCAAAGGTGAGCGATGAGGTATCACGCCCGCGCTTGGTTCCGCACCCCGGCACGTCCAATGCCAGACAGCGGGCGCTGCCGTCCGATTGCAGGCCTATAGCCCCAATCGTTTCATCCCAAATCCAGCTTCCCTGCCCGCCACCGTGCAGAAATACGAAATCAGTCATCCTCATGCTCTCCCAGATCCCTCGTGACTCGGGGATCGGAAAGCAATTTCTCTATTCTGTCAGCTTCGTCAAAACTTTCGTCCGCCTTGAACTTCAGTTTTGGGGCAAACTTGAGGCCCAGGCGCTTGGCAACCTCGCGCTGGAAAAAGGCCGTATTCTGCCGCAGGGCGGTGACGACCTCGTCCTCGCCCAAGCCAAGCAGCGGCTTGGCGTAAACGGTCGCGTTGCGCAGATCCGGCGTCATGCGCACTTCCGTAACGCTAACCGAGTGGGAGCTCAGCGTATCGTCATGCACTTCTTGCCGAGACAGGAGTTCGGACAGGACATGGCGCACCCGCTCGCCCACTTTGAGGACGCGAACCGAAAGCTGTTCCGGTGTTTGCTGCTGGCGGGCCATATCCCGTTCCCTTCACGCTTCCATCCGACGAAGGCCGGAACGGACACTGTTATTACAGCGTACGTTCACGCTCCTCGACTTCGAAGACTTCAAGCGAATCGCCTGCACGGATGTCGTTCGTATCGGCAAGCACGACACCGCATTCCACACCGGCGCGGACTTCGTCCACATCGTCCTTGAAGCGGCGGAGCGAGGAAATGACCGTAGCCGAAACGATAACATCGTTGCGAGTGAGACGGGCGTGCAGCCCCTTGCGGATGACCCCTTCCACAACGAGAAGACCAGCAGCCTTGTCCTTCTTGCCAGCAGGGAACACCTGCTTGACCTCAGCACGACCGAGCACGTGCTCGATCTTCAGCGGACCAAGCTCACCCGCCATTTCCTTGGCAATTTCCTCGGTCAGTTCATAGATGACGTCGTAATACATCATCCGTGTCTTGTTCTGCTGAATCTGCTCACGCGCCTTGGCATTGGGGCGAACGTTGAAGCCGATGATCGGCGCGTTGTTGGCCGCAGCCAGCGTAACGTCCGTCTCGGTAATCGCGCCGACGCCCGAATGAAGGATGCGCACCTTGATTTCGTCGTTCGAAAGGTTGTGCAGCGCATTGTTGATCGCCTCGACCGAACCCTGCACGTCGCCCTTTACCACCAAGGGGAATTCTATGACATCGCTGTTGAGACCAGCAAACATGGTATCAAGATTGGTCGGCGCAATGGCCGTGCGCTTGTCGGTGGCCTGCTGCTGACGATAAGCGGCGACTTCGCGGGCGCGAGCCTCGTTCTCTACAACAGTAAGCTGATCGCCTGCACGCGGCACACCGCTGAGGCCCAGAACCTCAACCGGCGTTGACGGACCGGCTTCATTCACCTGCTTGCCCTTGTCATCCAGCAGCGCGCGCACGCGGCCGCTTTCCGTACCGACAACCAACACGTCACCGCGCCTCAAGGTACCCCGATTAACAAGAACGGTGGCCAGCGGGCCTTTGCCCTTGTCAAGCTTGGCTTCAATCACAGTAGCTTCAGCCGGGCGATCAGGATTGG
The DNA here is from genome assembly GCA_045629505.1 of Novosphingobium sp. Classification (GTDB taxonomy): domain Bacteria; phylum Pseudomonadota; class Alphaproteobacteria; order Sphingomonadales; family Sphingomonadaceae; genus Novosphingobium. Next base: position 25,505 of record JAZQRJ010000045.1, on the reverse strand, counting down.
CCTTCAGTTCCATTAGTTCGGCCTGAATCATGATCTTTTCGATCAGTTCATCAATGCCTTTGCCCGTCTTCGCCGAAACTTCGACGTCCTGCACTTCGCCGGACATCGCCTCCACGACGATCTCATGCTCGAGCAAACGCTCACGAACCCGCTGTGGATTGGCTTCCGGCTTGTCGCACTTGTTGATCGCCACGATGATCGGCACTCCGGCCGCCTTGGCATGGCTGATCGCCTCCACCGTCTGGGGCATAATGCCATCGTCGGCAGCAACCACCAAGATGACGATATCCGTCACGTTGGCACCACGTGCACGCATCTCCGTGAACGCCGCGTGGCCGGGCGTATCAAGGAACGTCAGCTTGTGCTTGTCCTTGGTAGTGATCTGGTATGCACCAATGTGCTGGGTGATGCCGCCGGCCTCGCCCCTCACCACATCGGTTCCGCGCAGCGCGTCGAGCAAACTGGTCTTACCGTGGTCAACGTGACCCATGATCGTGATCACGGGCGGACGTACCTTCAGCGACTCCTCGGCATCAACGTCCGTCGAAGAATCGATATCGACATCGCTATCCGAAACGCGCTGCAGGCGATGGCCGAAATCTTCAACCAGCAGCTCCGCCGTATCGGCGTCGATCGTCTGGTTGACGGTAACCATCATGCCCATGTTGAACAGGGCCTTCACCAGGTCAGCGCCCTTTTCCGCCATGCGGTTCGCCAATTCCTGAACCGTGATCGCTTCAGGCACGACAACATCGCGCACCTGCTTTTCACGCGGCTGATGCTGGCCGGAGAAGTGAGCACGGCGTTCCTTTTCACGCGCACGCTTGAGCGCGGCAAGGCTGCGCGCCCGTGCACCTTCGTCCTCGTTCAGAGCACGCGCGACCGTAAGCTTGCCGGATTGGCGGCGATCATTGCGATCAGCGGCGCTTCGTGCGCGTTCAGGCTTCTTTGCAGCGGCAGGAGATGGCCGGGCGGCAACAGGCTCAGGCCGCTTGATTTCGGGCTTCGCCACCGGTGTAAACCTGCGCGGCGGAGGAACAGCTGCTGCGGTCTTCTGCGCTGGCTGAGCTGCCTGCGCGGCAGGCTTGGTCTGTGCCGCCTCAGCGGGCTGAGCTTGCTCGACAGCCGGTGCTGCTGGCGTTTCAGCAGCGGCCGCAGGAGTTGCGCTCACTTCCTTGCTGGCGGGCGCAGGCTCTGAAGCTGGCGCTTCGGCTTCAACCTCAGCCGCGGGTTCGGCTTCATGTGCTGATGTCTGCACTTGTGCGGCCTTGCGGTTTTCTTCCGCGCGCCGACGCTCTTCCTCGATCCCCCGAAGACGTTCGTCTTCCTGGCGGCGGCTAGCTTCTTCCAGCGAGTTAAGGCGGGCAACTTCAGCCTCGCGGAGCAGGCGGGCCTGCACTTCCTGACGGGTTTCCCGCGGCGCCTGCGGAGGAATGACCTTCGGTGCTGGCGGAGCCTGCTTCAGCTGCGGAGCCGGTGCGGACACCGAAGCCGGAGCCGGTGCGGGTGCCGCTGGCTCTGGCTGCGACCCTTCGGCCGCTTCACCCGCTTGGGGCTTGCCAATCAGCTTGCGACGCTTCACCTCGACGACCACCTTGTTGGTGCGGCCGTGACTGAAGGTCTGCTTGACCTCACCGGCTTCGACCGACTTCTTCAGCCCAAGCGGCTTGCGGCCTAGTGTCGGTTTGTTTTCGGTCTCGCTCATACGCTCGGTCTGCCCTTCAATCTCAATTCGCCTGCACCCGAATGGTCATCGGGTATCGTCAATGCAGGCGAAACGGCACCATCAGCCGTTCGTCCGCACAAATTCTCATCGGTCACTTCGGCCCGCCCCTGAAAATGCAGGAGACGGTCAAGCCACAAGGCGACTCGTTCTGCTGCTGCAGCGGCGGTCAGTGCCAAGTGGACGATATTCTCGCGGCCCAATGCCACAGACAGAGCCGCCCGGTCCAGTGGCAAGCGCACACCCGCAAGCGTGCTGCCTTCCTCATCCATACCGACGCGCCATGCCTGATCCAGCTTACGGCAACCGTCTTCCGCTGCATCGCCCGCATGAGCGAGCCAGCGGACCCGGCCGGCCCGTGCGTTTTCGGCAATGCGATCCGACCCCACAAGCAGGTTGCCGGCACGCATTTCGATTCCCAACCTTTCGGTCAGCCCGCGTAGCAAAGCCGATTCGACCCGGTCGGCAAGGTCAGGGGGGATGGAAAGCGCCATCCCTCCAGCAGCCTTGCCGAAGGAACGAGCCAACGCACCCTTTAATTTGCCATTGGCAATCGCTTTTTCAAGGTCACTGCGGTTAACGCCGATCCACGCGCCCCGTCCAGGTGCGCGACCATGGACATCAGGCAGCACATCACCATCGGGGGAGAGCGCCAGCCGCACCAGCGCACGGCGCGCTTCCTTTTCACCGGAGAGGACACATTTCCTTTCCGGTTTCGATCCGCGAGGCGTCTCGCTCAGGCGCTCATTGGGAAGTGTCCGCATCGGCGGCCTCCCCATTATCAGCAGCGCTGGCGTCGCCTTCTTCGTCAAACCAGTGGGCGCGAGCGGCCATGATGATTTCGTTGCCCTGCTCATCGGTCAGGCCATATTCGCCAAGCACACCGCCGCGATCTTCTTCGCGGTTTGAACGGCGTGCGGGACTATTTTCACCGCGACGGCGCTGTTCGGCGCGCTTTTTGGCGACAAGCTCGTCGGTCGCAAGATCTGCCAGATCGTCCAGCGTCTTGATGCCGGCCTTGCCGAGCGTAACCAACATGGCTTCGGTCAGGTGCGGGAGTTCGGCCAGGGCATCTTCAACACCAAGTGCACGACGCTCTTCACGGAAACCCGATTCGCGACGATCCAGAGCTTCGGTCGCTCGGCTTTGCAGTTCCTCGGCCAGTTCCTCATCGAAACCTTCGATCGAGGCCAGCTCGCTCATTTCGATGTAGGCAACTTCTTCCAGCTCGGTGAAGCCTTCAGCAACCAGCAGCTGCGAAAGCGTCTCGTCGACGTCCAGCTCTTCCTCGAACATCTTGGAGCGTTCGGCAAATTCCTTCTGCCGCTTCTCGCTCGCTTCCGCTTCGGTCATGATATCGATCTGCGAACCGGTAAGCTGACTGGCGAGACGAACATTCTGGCCGCGCCGACCAATCGCGAGGCTCAGCTGATCGTCAGGCACCACCACCTCAATCCGGCTTTCTTCCTCGTCAATGACCACGCGGCTAACGGTGGCGGGCTGAAGTGCGTTCACCACGAAAGTGGCCGCATCCTCGCTCCAGGGAATGATGTCGATCTTTTCGCCCTGCAGTTCCTGCACAACGGCCTGAACGCGGCTGCCCTTCATGCCGACGCAGGCGCCGACCGGGTCAATCGAATAGTCGTTGCTGATAACGCCGATCTTCGCACGGCTGCCCGGATCGCGCGCAGCGGCCTTGATCTCGATGATGCCGTCATAGATTTCCGGCACTTCCTGCGCGAACAACTTCTTCATGAATTCGGGATGCGCGCGAGACAGGAAAATCTGCGGCCCGCGGTTCTGACGCTCCACCTTCATCACATAGGCGCGGATACGTTCCCCCACACGAGCGGCCTCACGCGGGATCTGCTGATCGCGGCGAATCACGCCTTCCGCGCGGCCCAAGTTGACGATGACGTGCCCGAACTCAACCGACTTGATCGTACCAACGACGATCTCACCCGCGCGATCTTTGAATTCTTCGTACTGACGCTCACGCTCTGCATCGCGGACCTTCTGGAAGATCACCTGCTTCGCGGACTGCGCATCAATGCGGCCCAGATCGACCGGCGGCAGCGGATCAACGATGAAATCGCCAATCTGGGCGCCCGGCTGAAGCTTTTCAGCCTGCTTGAGATCGACCTGCTTGAAGTAATCCTCAACCACATCGACCACTTCGACCACGCGCCACAACCGCAGATCGCCGGTCTTGGGATCAAGCTTGGCGCGAATATCATTTTCCGCACCGTAACGATTGCGGGCAGACTTCTGGATCGCTTCTTCCATCGCCTCAATGACGATCGACTTGTCGATCATCTTCTCGGTCGCAACCGAGGTCGCAATCGCAAGAAGTTCGGCGCGGTTTGCGGAAATCGCACTAGCCATGAGCTTAGTCTTCCTGTTCCTCAAGGACGTCATCGACGCCCGTCATATCGATGGGACGAGTGGCTGCGATCAGCCGGTCGGTCAAAACCAGCTTGGCGGAATGAATTTGATCGATCGGCAAACGCAGGCTGCCGGATTTGACATCCTCAAACAGCACATCGTCACCCTCAAGTCCCGCAAGATTGCCTTTCAGCGACTTGCGATTGCCACCTACAGGGTCGACGAGCGAGATCTTTGCCTCGTGCCCCACCCAGTTTACGTAGTCTTTTGGGCGGGTCAGCGGACGGTCAATGCCAGGAGAAGAAACTTCGAGGCGATAAGCCTCTTCGATCAAGACTTCGCCCTGCTCTTCCAACTCATCGATTCGGTCTGAAATACGGCGCGAGATAGCAGCGCAATCATCCAGCACCAGCTGTCCGGTCGCCGGATTTTCCGCCATGATTTGCAACGCCTTTTCGCCGTCGCCAGCTTCGGCACCAACAAACTTCACACGCACGAGATCAAAGCCCAGGGCTGCAACCTCAGGCTCAACAACTTCAATAATGCGCGCGATATCCGCCATTAATTCTCACAACTTGTGTCCGCACAATGCGGACAAATGAAAACTGGCCGGCCCCCGGGGGCGCCAGCACCAGACCTTGCATCAACAATGTCGGGATAGGCGCGCTTTATAACAACTGCACAAAAAATGCAAACAGAAAGGAGGCAGGCCCGACAAGGCCGTGAGCCGCTGTTCAGGTTGCCGTATCAAGACCTGGAATCGCCAGCGCCTGGACAGCCCACCTACCACAATGGGTGGCAAGGCGGAATGCGCACTCTTGTGTAGATCGCTCCATTGCCTAAAGGCCGGTGCATGCGCAGCCTGAACGACATTCGCGAAGAGTATGAATTTCTCGACGGGGACGAACGCTATCGCTTGCTGATAGAGCTCGGTCGCGAGCTTGATCCCATGCCAGATGCTCTAAAGACGGACGCCACTCGCGTCCGGGGCTGCTCGGCCAGCGTCTGGGTCTATCCTACGCAGGCTGAGGACGGGACGCTGCATTTTCTGGCTGACAGCAATGCTGCGATCACCAAGGGCATCGTTGCCCTCGTGCTTTCGGCTGTGCAAGATCAGCCCGCGCGTACCGTCGCTGAAACGGATATCGCTGCACTGCTGGAACCGTTCGATCTCCGTAACCAGCTATCATCCAATCGGACGCAGGGCGTGCCCAATATGATCGCCCTGATCCGAGAAACGGCAGGGCGTTATGCCACCGGGTGACCGGACGCAGCAGCGATGAAACGACCGCTCTATATCGGTCTGGGGCTGTTTTTCCTGGTTCTAGGGATCATCGGCGCCGCCCTTCCCCTGTTGCCGACAGTGCCATTCCTGCTGGTAGCGGCGTTCTTCTTCACCCGCAGTCATCCCGAATGGGCGCAGCGGCTTTACAATCATCCGCTATACGGAGCATCCCTGCGCAGATGGCGAGACCGGGGAGCAATCAGCCGACGGGCCAAGGTGGCATCATCAAGCGCGATGACCGTCGGGATCCTCGTCGCCTGGTTCACCGTCGGCTATCCGTGGTTCCTGATTTCGGTGGGTACCCTGGTATTGGTGGCACCATGGATCTGGACGAGGCCTGAGTAACAGCAGCGCCTAATCTTCCAACACACCCCTCATAACCGCGATGCCCTTTTCGCGCTGACGCCGCAGTTCCGCTTTCAATCGCGCCGGTTCACGCGCGATGACGAAGCCGAAGCTGACGCCGCCCTCCTTGGAAAGGGTTGCGTGGTGCAGCTTGTGGGCCTGGACCAGCCGCTTGGCATAACCCTTCCTGGGCACAAAACGAAACCAACGCTGATGCACAAGTCCATCATGGATCAGCGTATAAATCACGCCGTAACCCAGTATCCCGAGCCCAACCCAAGTGCCCGGCTCCCACGCCTGATCTGCCATAATTAGCGGACTGCCGACGGCAAACATGGAAATGCTCATCGCCGCGCCTACCAGAGCGTAAAGATCATTTCGTTCAAACCGCTTGTCATGCGGCTCATGGTGATCGCGATGCCAGGCCCAGCCGAACCCGTGCATAATATACTTGTGGCTACCCCACGCGACCACCTCCATCGCGGCGATGGTGGTGATGACGATGGCAAGTACAGCATACCAGGACATTTCGCCTATCTAGCGAGTGTGGCTCCCCCTGTCAGCGCCCTGATGCTGCGACATGCCAATAATGCGACTTACCAATATAAAAGTCTTACAACCACGCGACGAGCCATTCCTGAATCGTTCATAAAACGCGCCATATATCTGAACAGGCAGATCACCCCGCTGCGTAGTTTAGGGAGAAATCCTATGGCAAGATTCACCAAGATCATCGTTCCCGCAGTCCTGGCGGCAGTGGCCGCCACCGCCGCACCCGCGATGGCTAGCTCCGCGATACATCAGCCGATGCATCATAAAGCTTCTGCACAGTATGTCGGGCGTGGACAAGTTGCTGACCTGCATCGCGACATCAACCAGCTGGAGTCGCGGATCGATCAGGCCCATGCGAGACGCCAGATCTCAACCCGGGAGGCAAAGAGCTTGCGCAACGATGTTCGTAAACTTCAGCGTCAGTTCGCTCAGGCACAGCGGCGCGGCCTCACCCGTTCGGAAGCCCGTTCTATCGAATTACGAATCGCGCAGGTGAACCGTGCACTGCACGCCGAACGACGTGATGGCGATTGGCGCCGCAGGTGATCGGTCGCCTGGCCAAAGGGCACACAGATGGAGCGTTCCATTACTCCTCAGAGGACGAAGTGGAACGCTCAGCATCACAGGTGACTTGCATTCCGCGCCGCGCGGATTAAGTCGCCCTCATGACCGATAGCCCACGCACCCTCTACGAGAAGATCTGGGACGCCCATGTCGTCGACCGGCAGGACGATGGCACTTGCCTGATCTATATCGACCGCCACCTGATCCACGAAGTCACCAGTCCGCAGGCTTTTGAAGCCCTACGGCTTTCAGGCCGCACGGTTCGCCGTCCTGACCTGACACTGGCTGTTCCGGATCATAACGTGCCCACGACGGCGCGGCTCGATGCCGATGGCAAGATATTGCCCATCGCCGATTCGCAAAGTGCGCAGCAGCTGGCAGCGCTTCGCGGCAATGCCCCGCAATTCGGCATCCGTTATATCGACACCACTGACCGTGAGCAGGGCATCGTTCACGTTGTGGGACCGGAACAGGGTTTCTCGCTTCCCGGCGCTACAATCGTTTGTGGCGACAGCCACACTGCATGCCACGGTGGCATCGGTGCGCTGGCCTTCGGTATTGGCACGACCGAGGTCGAGCACGTTCTTGCCACCCAGACCCTGTTGCTGCGTCAGTCCAAGACGATGGAAGTGCGCGTGGAAGGCGATCTGCAACCCGACATTACGCCCAAGGACTTGATCCTGCACATCATCGGCGTGATCGGCACCGCCGGCGGCACTGGATATGTGATTGAATATCGCGGCAAGGCGTTCGAGGACATGAGCATCGAAGGACGTCTCACCGTCTGCAACATGTCAATCGAAGGCGGCGCTCGCGCCGGCCTGATTGCCCCTGACGAAAAGACTTTCGAATACGTCAAGGGCCGTCCCTATGCCCCGAAGGGCGAAGAATGGGACAAGGCCGTTGCATGGTGGCGCAGTCTGGCCACCGATCCCGGCGCGCAGTTCGACAAGACGGTGGTTATCAATGCTGCCGATGTCGAACCCACCGTCACGTGGGGCACCAGCCCGGAAGATACCGTTCCAATCGGCGGTTACGTCCCTGCTCCGGAAAGCTTCGCCGATGCTTCCAAGCAGCAGGCAGCCAAGGTCAGCCTGGAATACATGGGTCTTGAACCGGGCACCAAGCTGACCGACGTGGAAGTGCAGAACGTATTCATCGGCAGTTGCACCAACAGCCGGATCGAAGACATTCGCGCCGCCGCCGCGATCCTGAAGGGCCGCAAGAAGGCAGACAACGTGAAGTGGGCGATCGTCGTTCCCGGTTCCGGCCTCGTCAAGGAACAGGCCGAAGCCGAAGGGTTGGACAAGATCATCATCGAAGCGGGCCTCGAATGGCGCGAACCGGGCTGTTCGGCATGTCTCGCCATGAACCCGGACAAGGTGCCGCCGGGCGAACGCTGCGCATCCACCAGCAACCGCAATTTCACGGGTCGTCAGGGACCAGGATCGCGCACGCACCTTATGTCACCGGCAATGGCGGCGGCAGCGGCCATCACTGGTCGCCTTACAGACGTGCGCGAACTGACCAAGCCATAACGAGGTCAGTGAGATGAGCGATTCGAACGATTCGGACTGGAAATCAAAGGCCGCCGTGGCGGCAGGTGCCGCCGTTGGCTCTGCCGCAATCGCTGCCGCGCTGCTGTTTGTTAAACGGCGCCGCGACAAGGCCAATGAATCAGCTAAGAACAATCAGCCTCCCGCAACGGGCAAGGCTCCTTATTTCCCACCGGAGACCGACTGATGGAACCGCTACAGCAAGTTGAAGGCAGGGCGATCCCCTTTGGTCGCAAGAATATCGATACGGACGTTATCATTCCGGCGCACTGGCTGAAGACAATCAGCCGTGAAGGGCTGGGCGTTGGCGCGTTTGAGGCGGTGAAGAAGGAAGAGAACAGCATCTTCTCCGACCCGCAGTTTGATCGCGCACCTATTCTGATCGCGGGTGACAACTTCGGTTGCGGTTCCAGTCGCGAACACGCGGCATGGGCGCTTCTGGACATGGGCATCAAGTGCGTTATCGCGCCCTCGTTCTCGGATATTTTCTCCGGCAATGCGTTCAAGAACGGCATCCTCACCGTTGCCTTGCCACAGGAAGCGATCGACCGGCTGATCGAAGTGGCGCAGACGGACCCGATCCACATCGACTTGGAAAGCCAGGTAGTCACTACTCCGTTCCAAGATCGTTTCGAGTTCCAGATCGACGCGTTCCGCAAGCACTGCCTGTTGAACGGACTAGACGAAGTGGGTCTGACTCTGGCGAAGGACGAAGACATCTCCGCATATGAGTCAAAGGCGGCATCCAGCCTGTCCTTCCTCGCCAAGGCCGAGAAAATCGCAGCCTGATCCGCCCCCGGCCCCGCTGGAATGCCATTGAAAGCGGTGCCGGAGCACATTATCGCCTGAACAGGTGTTCAAAAGGATTACGCGATGACCAGTTTCAAAGATCGTGAGCGCGGCGAAGAAGCAAAGTTTGCCCACGACCAGGAAATGCAGTTCCGCATCCATGCCCGTCGCAACCGTCTGCTGGGTGAATGGGCGGCAGCGAAGATGAACCTCTCGCAAGCCGAAACCGACGCCTATGCCAAGAGCGTGGTACAGGCCGATTTTGAGGAATCCGGAGACGAGGACGTTGTCCGCAAGCTGCTGGGCGATCTCACCTCTGCGGGCGTTGATACCAGCGACGCCGAAGTGCGCGCCATGCTTGAAGAAAAGCAGATCGAAGCTCGCCGTGCCCTGATGGGCGAAGTCTGAGCGAGACTGGCAGACCATGGCGATGGCAGCGGATCAGATCGAGGCGATGATAAAGGCAGCCCTGCCCGACGCGGAGGTAAAGATCACCGATTTGGCTGGCGATGGGGATCATTATTCCGCCCATGTGGTGTCGGCGGCCTTTGTAGGGAAATCGCGGATAGCCCAGCACAAACTTGTTTACGAAGCACTTGGCGGGCGCATGGGCGGCGAACTTCACGCCTTGCAACTTACTACCGCCGTTCCCAACTGATGCGTGTTAATTGTAAAGGATAACGTCAAGATGACCGACCCTCAGGCCCGCATTGGTGAGATCGTCAATAGCAACGACGTTGTCCTGTTCATGAAGGGCACGCCTCTTTTTCCACAGTGCGGCTTTTCCAGCCGCGCTATTGCGATTCTTGATCACCTTGGCGTGCAATATGAAAGCGTAGATGTTCTGCAGGATCAGGAAATCCGGCAAGGCATCAAGAGTTTCTCTGAATGGCCCACCATTCCGCAACTCTACATCAATGGTGAATTTGTCGGCGGTAGCGACATCATGATGGAGATGTTCGAAGCCGGCGAACTGCAGGAAATGATCAGCAGCGCGAATATCGCCACGTCGAGCTGACACGCGACAGCAGGGCCATATTGGTCGCTTTTCTGGCGTTCAAACTCGCAATCAGAAATCCCGCTGTTTCAAACGGAACGGCGGGCTTTTTTGTGCGCCCCTAATATGATGAGATGATAAGCACAGAGAGAATGCCCGTATCGGGGAGGCAGGACTGGAGATTACCGGCCCCGGCGGTAGCAGACTGCTGATTGCCGCCGCCAAGCACAAATAGTGCTATCGTATATCGCTTTGATATAACTTGTTTTTCCTGATCCGCCGGAAGGTAACTAAAACCAAACCGCAAACATCTGCGATAAAAGGATCTGTGGGTAAAAGATCGACTGTTATCTTGCCACTTGCTTCCCCGGTTAGGCCGGGCAAAGTCAGATCATGGATATAGATAGCGATGCATACCCCCTACTCGGCCCTATCCCGCCCCATGGCCCAAAAGTCGCTCCCGCAGCGACAATCATCATTTTCCGCAAAGGCGTGGCAGCGGACGCGCCAGAGATTCTGATGGTGCAGCGCGCGCGCGAAATGCGCTTTGCCGGTGGTGCGGCAGTGTTCCCGGGCGGCCGCATTGATCCTTCCGATAGAGCATTGGCCCAAAAACTCGCTCCTGATGCCGATCCCGAAGTGACTTCCGCAAAGATCGGGGGAATTCGCGAGACGTTGGAAGAAACGGGGCTAGTGATCGCCACGCGCTCCCCTGTAACCGCAAAGGAAGCTGTAGAAGCGCGGGCCATGCTTTTGGAGCATGAGGATATGGCGCCCGTTCTGGATCGCTTCGGCTGGGAACTCGACCTGGATTCGTTGATCTTTTTTGCTCATTGGTGTCCGCCAAGGGACAACGCCTTCGACACTCGGTTCTTTGTTACTGACCTCGGCACGGGGGCCGTCGACATAGAAGTCGATGCGACCGAGAATACGCACCTGTTCTGGACCACGGCGCAGAACGCCCTGGACATGCACGAAAGCGGCGAAATCAGCGTCATATTCCCAACAATGCGCAATCTGGAACGGCTGGCACGGTTCCACTCGTTCGAAGACGCCTGCAGGAGCGCGGCCACATTTCCCCCGCGCCGGATGTCGGCGCAAAGAGAAATCATCGACGGTGAGGATTGGGTGACAATTCCCGATGGACGTGGCTATCCCATTCTCGGCCAGCCTCATTCGCTCGCCCGGCGCGGCTGAACGCTCCTAGAGAACGGAGCGCCGACTACCCTTGCATGTAGCTGGATAAACAGCCTGATTTATTCGTTCGGGTTCCATGGATTGTTTCGCAAATTTCTCGCCCCACGACTCTCGTCGGGATTTGAACTGGTGACGACGACCAGCGGAAGCCGAACTTACGCGGGACAGGGTTACGATGTGACATACTTCGCGCGCAAACACGGCATAACAAAGCCGCAGGCCCGCGAAATTCTCCGGAATCATGGCCGTGATCGAAACCGGTTGAACGAGGCCGCCGTCGCCCTCGTCGCGAGCCGGTCCAAGGTCGCCGATTGAGCCAGAAGAGAGCCCGTCTGCTTCAACTGCTGGTTACAGGCGCAGCAGGCCTTCCTGCGAAACGCTGGCCACGGGTGTTCCATCTTTCCGATAAACAACGGACCGAATGAGGGTCCGCCCCTCCCCTGCCCATTCACTATGTTGCAGACACAGCATCCAGTTCGAAACGTCTGGCTTGGCGTGAAACCGCACCGCATGATCGACACTCGCAATTACGGGTCGCGGCCCGGCCTGTTCGCGATGCTGCTGGAATGCCGTGCCGATCACCATCAGATCACTGGCATAGGCCACCATCAGGCGCGCCATGGCCTCATCAGCATCAAGCGTATCGCGAAACCGCATCCATAGTAGAGTGCGAGCGGGGACATTCACCCGTTTGACAGGGGCCATCAACCCGCCCACAACCGGGCGGACTTCCATGATATCGAAAGGTGAGCCCGGCTCCAACGCGACGGCCTCTGCCGGGATATCCTGATAAGAGAGGAAGTCCTCCGGCTTGCCAGCCTCTTTCGGAAATTCGATCTCGCAACGTTCCGGGCCGGGCTCTCCAGTGTGCCACGATGCCAGCATGGAGAGGATCGGTTTGCCGCCCTGTTTTGCGACAATGCGGCGATTGCTGAAGGTTGCGCCATCACGTTCCCGCTCAACCACGCATTCGATCGGTTCCTTTCGAACCCCGGCCCGCAGAAAATAGGCGTGGAGCGAATTGACCCGGCGATCATCAGCCACGGTCGCCGTACCGGCGGCAAGCGCCTGCGCCACGATCTGACCACCAAAAAGCCGCGCCCAACCACCGTGGGTATTGCGCATGAGAAAACGATCATCCCCCAATGCTTCGGGTGTCAGCAGTTCGCCCACGGTTTCCGGCTCGTCGTATTCCGCGTCGCCAATCGCAACCTGCCCAAGGATCTCGTTCATCTCACCCTTCACGCTGTTATGGCGACGCGAGGCATCGCATTCTCGATCGTCGCCATTGCAAATCGCCAGCCGGCGTAAAAGCCTTAAATGATTACGGGCAGGTCAATCGCACCCACGATCCGTATTTCTTCCCCACGATTGCCAAAGCGCCTCCAGCATGTTTCAAAGCGCCAACAATAATTGGGAGGAAGGTATGTCCGGGCTTGATCTCGAAGGAAGAAAAATAATCGTTACAGGGGCGGCTTCGGGAATGGGCCGCGCAATTGCTCAACTTTTTGCCCGCCATGGCGCGCAACAACTTGCGATCGATGTGAATGGCAACGGCCTTGATGCACTTGGCTTGGACAATACTGAAACCATGATGGTGGACATGACCCAGCCGGATCAAATCGATGCTGCTGTTCAGCATGCCGTCAGCGTGATGGGCGGGCTCGATGGCGTAGTGAACGCAGCTGGCATCCTGCGGGTGATCCCCTTTGAGGAAACCACGCCCGACATCTATCATCAGGTTCTGTCCGTGAACCTCCACGGTCCATATTACCTTTGCCGCGCAGCGCTGCCCCACCTGAAGCGGGCGGAGGCATCAACGATCGTCAACATCTCCTCACTTGCCGGACTGATCGCGCCAGAGGGTATGACGGCCTATGCCGCATCAAAGGCAGGGCTGCTTGGCCTCACGCGCGTTATGGCAGCAGAGCTTGGACCTAAAATCCGCGTCAACGCCATCGCGCCGGGCGTCATCAACACGGCTATGACCCAAGGTATGGTACAGGGATCTGTCGCGGCGGTTGAGGAAATGGGACTTAACAACGCTATGTCACGCGCTGGAAAGCCGGAAGAAGTGGCCGAACTGGCGCTGTTTCTCACCAGCAGCAGATCCAGCTTCATCAATGGCACAACCACTGCCATCGACGGAGGAACAAGCTGGCACTGACGTGCTGACGGCTACCAACCAACCGCAGCGCTGACGCCCGCGTCCTTGCGCATCCTCGCCCGAACGGGCAGGCATTGCACTGGGTTAGCCGGTGGAGCACCGCAATATGGCAACGGGAGCCAATTTTGGACTTGGGGAGGCCGTAGTGCTGCTCACTGCGGCAGTGGTCGCAGTTCCCCTGTTCAGGCGGTTCGGGCTGGGATCCGTTCTGGGCTATCTTGCGGCTGGGGTGATCATCGGCCCGTTCGGCCTGCGTTTTGTCGCCGATGCGGAAGCATTGCTGCACATTGCCGAACTCGGTGTCGTGATGTTCCTGTTCCTGATTGGCCTGGAAATGAGGCCATCAATGCTGTGGAATCTGCGACGGCAAATCTTCGGGCTGGGAGCAGCGCAAGTCCTCACCTGTGGCGCATTGCTGACGCTGGTTGCCATGGCTGCAGGACTGAACCCCGCCGTGGCCGCAGTCGGGGCGATGGGCTTCGTCCTCTCCTCCACCGCGGTCATCATGCAGACGTTGGAGGAGGAAGGCGAAAAGGCTTCTGCCGAAGGACAGAAGGCAATTGCCATTCTGCTACTGGAAGATCTTGCCATCGTGCCCTTGCTGGCACTGGTCGCGCTGTGGGCAGCGGTAAACGGCAGGGCAGACCCGGATGCGCTGCCGGTGTGGCAAAGCATTGCGCTCGCGGTTGGCGCACTTGGGCTATTGATAGCAGCAGGTCGCTGGCTGCTGGACCCACTGTTTGGCCTGATCGCCCGTGCTGGAGCCCGCGAAGTGCTTACGGCAACCGCGCTGTTAGTAGTGCTGGGATCGGCCCTGTTCATGCAATCGGCCGGGCTGTCCATGGCGATGGGTGCATTCCTCGCCGGTGTGCTCCTCTCCGAATCCAGTTATCGGCACCAGCTTGAAGCAGACATCGAACCGTTTCGCGGCATCCTGCTCAGCCTCTTTTTCCTCAGCGTCGGAATGTCGCTCGATCTCCAGATCGTCAGCAGCGAATGGCAAATGGTGCTGGCGGGCGTGCTGACTTTCATGTTCGTCAAGGCAATCGGCATCTATGCCATCGCCCGGCTCACCGGATCGGAGCACAGCGCCGCCGCCCACCGCGCCGCCCTCTTCGCGCAGGGTGGGGAATTCGCGTTCGTCCTCTATGCGGCTGCACTTACGGCCGGACTGTTTAACGCACGAATATCGGCAATCATGACGGCGATTGTCATCTTATCGATGGCGCTCACTCCGCTCGTGCTGATCGCGCAGTCACGCTTGCGACGCGGGCAGACGAAGTCGATGGATGGTATAGAGCGCGCTGAAAATCTCTCAGGCAGGGTGCTGTTCATCGGGTTTGGCAGATTTGCGCAAGTGGCCAGTCAGGCATTGCTCGCTCGCCGGGTCGAAATGTCGCTTATTGAAAACGACGTGGACATGATCCGCGCGGCCGCGACTTTCGGATTCAAGATTTACTATGGAGACGGCACCCGGCTGGACGTTTTGCGCACATCAGGCGCCGCGGAAGCAGAGGCCATACTGATCTGCGTGGACAAGCCGGATGCGGCAGACCGTATCGTTGAGCTGTGCCAGTCCGAATTTCCGTTGACCAAGCTGTATGTGCGCGCCTTTGATCGCGGCCATGCCCTGCGCTTGATCCAGGCCGGCGTCGAATACCAGGTTCGGGAAACGTTTGAATCGGCCCTCGCGTTCGGCGGAGAAGTTCTGAAAGGTCTCGGTTTTGATGAAGACCAAGCGCGAGAGGCAATGAACGACGTGCGCGAGCGCGATAAACAACGCGTCGAACTGGAATTGGTCGGCGGGATAGAGGCTGGGCGCGTCCTGATACGCGGCAACATGAAAACGCCCCAGCCCGGACCGTTCTTTCCCGCTCACAAGCAGGAACCAGCGGAAATTACACCCGATCCGTAATGGCAGGAGGGAATTGGCGCGCCCTACAGGAGTCGAACCTGTGACCTCAAGATTAGAAGTCTCGCGCTCTATCCAGCTGAGCTAAGGGCGCGCGCGGGCCTCCAATAAGCAGATGCGCGCGTATGCGCAAACGCCATGATCGCCATCAGTCGGAAAGCTGCGCATAAAAATCACAAGGTTACGCCCTCGCAGCTTCCCCATCGACACGATGCACGGTAGGCAACCTGTCATGGGCGATGAAAACCTCACGCATATCGATGGGCAGGCCGGCGCACGCCGTCATTTCCGCTATCTCGATTACGTGATGGCAGCTTTCGTAGCGATCCTGCTGCTTTCCAACCTTATTGGTGCGTCCAAGCCTTCGTTCGTCACACTCCCAAATGGAGTTGAATGGTCGTTCGGCGCGGGCGTCCTGTTCTTCCCGATCAGCTATGTCATCGGTGACGTGCTGACCGAGGTATACGGCTATGCCAACGCCCGCCGCGTGATTTGGACAGGCTTTGCTGCTCTGGTCTTCATGGCGTTCATGGCGTTCGTGGTCGTTGCCCTGCCGGCCGCTGATGGATGGCCCGGGCAGGAGGCGTACGAATTCGTCTTCGGCAATAGCTGGCGGATTGTCATAGCTTCCATAACGGCCTTCTGCGTGGGCGAGTTTGCCAACTCCTTCGTGCTGGCAAAAATGAAGATCTGGACCAAGGGCCGCCATCTCTGGGCTCGCACAATCGGTTCAACGGCCGTGGGGCAGGGATTGGACAGCCTGATCTTCTATCCGCTCGCCTTTTATGGCCTCGCCGGATGGCCGCCCGAACAGTTGTGGCAGGTCGTTATCTCCCAGTGGCTGATAAAGACGACTTGGGAAGCTGTTCTGACCCCGGTCACGTATGTGCTGGTGGGTTGGCTGAAGAAGCGCGAAGGCGTTGATGTCTATGACCAAGGCACAGACTTCTCCCCATTCGCTCACAGCCGTTCGGTTTAGACCCCCGCGTGTTTCGATGGGGTTGGACCGCATATCGCTCACCGAATTCCGGAACCATCGCAGTACGGGGATAGAGGCCACCCGGCAGTTCAATCTGCTGATTGGGGAAAACGGGGCTGGCAAAACCAATATTCTGGAAGCGATTTCGCTGCTTGCCCCGGGCCGCGGGCTGCGGCGTGCGGCCCTGACGGATATGCCCGCGCAAGATGGCGCCGGTGGCTTTGCCGTCAGCGCGCGGCTAGAAGGGCGCGATGAGCCTGTGATGCTCGGCACTGCCGTCGACGCCATGCTGCCCGGCAGGCGCATCGTACGAATAAACGGGGCAACTTCGCCCGCGACTCGACTGGCAGAATGGCTCAGCATCGGGTGGCTCACCCCAGCGATGGATCGGCTCTTTGCCGAAGGCGCGGGCGCCCGGCGGCGCTTTCTCGATCGGCTGGTGCTGGCGTTCGAGCCTGGCCATGCCGCAAACGCCACCCGCCTGGAAAACGCGCTGCGCGAACGCAATCGCCTGCTTTCTGATCCGGCGACACCGGACCCTCGCTGGCTGGACGGGATCGAGCAGCACATCGCTTGTTTTGGGGCAGACGTCGCATCGGCGCGAAATCGCATGGTTTCAGAGCTTGACGATACACTACGCGCCCTGCCTTCCGAACCGTTCGCACGGCCAAAGCTTACTTATATTCCGGGCGGACCAATTGATGCCGAAGCACTGGCGGCGGCACTGAAAGAAGATCGTGGGCGAGATCGGGCCGCAGGACGCACTCTCACCGGCCCCCACCGCGACGAGTTGCAAGTCACCATGACCGGCAAGGATCAACCTGCAGCAGATTGCTCCACGGGCGAGCAGAAAGCCATGCTGATTTCCATCTTGCTGGCCCATTCGCAGCTTCTGGAGCGACTGGACGAGAGTGAGCGCAGGCCCCGCGTGCTACTTCTGGATGAAGTAGCCGCCCATCTCGACCCGCTGCGCCGCGAAGCGCTGTTCGGCCGCTTGCGCGATAGCCGTGCGCAAGTGTGGCTCACTGGCACGGAACGCGCCCCCTTCTCCGCTATTGAGGGAGAAATGGCGGTGTGGGAGGTAAGCGGCGGGACTGCCAGCCGGGTGGACTAGTTCGCCTTGGGCAACGCGGCAGTCACCTGATCGATAGTCTGCGCGACCATTTCCTCAATCCCCTGCTCGGTCGGATGCACCTTGTCCTTTTGCACCAGTTCGGGCCGTTCCATCAGCGGCTGCATGAAGAATGGCACAAGTGATGCGCCATGCTTTTTAGCCAGTTCCGGGTATATGGAATTGAACTGGGCCGCGTAATCCTTGCCCAGATTGGGTGCAGCCAGCATCCCCAGCAGCAGCACCTTCACGCCGCGCTCGTGCAGCAGCGTAAGCATGGCATCCAGGTTTTGCCGGGTCTGTGCGGGCGGCAAAGCGCGCAGCATGTCATTCCCGCCAAGGCTGATGAGCACGAGATCGGGCGCGCGGTCCTGGCTGTCGAGCGCGAAGGCCAGGCGCTGCAGTCCATCGGCCGTCGTATCGCCGGAAACGCCCGCATTGGCGATCCGTGCATTGACGCCCCGCGCCCGCAAGGCGGATTCCAGCCGGGCGGGATAGCTTTCCCCGTCTTTCAACCCGTAGCCGGTCAGCAGGCTGTCACCAAAGGCCATGATCCGCACTTCTGATCCCATCACGGGAATATCCGGCGGTGTTTCGATCGCGCTCTTCGTCGGTTCCGCAGCGGGAGGTGTATCCTGCCCACAGGCCGTCAGCAGCAGAAGAGTGGCAATCAGGGCAAATCGGCGCATACTGCCGCAATCTCCTTGTGGAACGCGTCTTGCCTATGCCATTTGATACGCGTGACAAGTACTTTCCCTGACATCGTTGTTGATGCGCGCGACCTGCGACTGACTTTGGGACGCGGCGATGCTGCCGTGGAAATCCTTCAAGGCATCGACCTTTCGGTTCGCTTGGGGCAGACCCTCGCGCTGTTGGGGCCATCTGGCTCCGGTAAAAGCTCACTGATGGCGGTGCTTTCGGGTCTGGAGCGAGCTACTTCAGGCACGCTGCGCGTGGCCGGGCAGGATTTCTCTTCGATGGACGAGGATGCATTGGCACAGGCCCGACGCGGACGCATCGGCATTGTGCTGCAGGCGTTCCACTTGCTGCCGACGATGACCACGCTGGAAAATGTCGCCACGCCGATGGAGCTGGCTGGCATGGCCGATGCCACCGAGCGGGCCGCGGCAGAGCTGGAAGCAGTCGGGCTTGGCCATCGCCTCAGCCACTATCCCGCACAGCTTTCAGGCGGTGAGCAACAGCGGGTCGCCATTGCAAGAGCCACTGCTCCGCGCCCGGCGCTGATCTTCGCGGACGAGCCGACCGGAAATCTCGATGCCACCACAGGCCAGGCAATCATCGATCTGATGTTCACCCGCCGCGCAGAAACCGGCGCGACCCTGCTGATGGTCACGCACGACACATCGCTCGCCAACCGCTGTGAGCGGATCGTCACGCTGGCCGATGGCGTGATCGTGGACGACAAAACCGCACGGTGAGCGCAGCCCGTCTCTCTTGGCCTGTCGCCTGGCGCATTGCCCGGCGCGATCTTTCCGCCCGGTTCCGGGGCTTGCGCCTGTTGCTGGTCTGCCTGTTCCTGGGCGTGGGCGCTCTGCCCGCAATTGGCACGCTGACAGGCTCCATAGAAGGGGAACTTCAGCGCCGCGGGCAGGAGATTCTGGGCGGCGATATTGAAGTCAGCGTCTGGCAACGCATGCCCGATGCCCAAGAAATGGCGGCGATCCGCGCGCTGGGCAAAGCGTCTACCGGATACCGGATGCAGGCCATTGCCATCAGTGGAGATCTGACGGCCCCAATCGCTCTCAAGGCCGTGGATGCAGTATGGCCCCTGATCGGCATGCTGGAATTGACGGACGGCCGCAAAGTGCGCGCGCCGCCGGAAGGCGCTGTCTATCTCTCCAAAGGCACGGCAGAGCGGCTGCGCGTTAAAACGGGCAGCACCGTCACGCTTGGTGGCTTGCCACTTCGCGTCGATGGGCTGATCGCCACCGAGCCGGAACAACTGGCAGAAGGGCTGAACTTAGGCGACGTCGCCATCACGCGAATGGACGTGCCGGAGCGTGCCGGGCTCACCGCACCGGGCGCGATGTTTCGCACCAAGACCCGCGTGGTGTTGGGGCCAGACGCTGATCCGCAAGCGACGGTGGATACGCTGGAGCAGCGCTTCCCCAAGGCCGGGTTCGAATTTCGCACGCGCGACAAGGCCGCGCCGGGCACCGAACGTTTTGTGGAGCGAATGGGCGAGTTCCTGATCCTCGTCGGCCTTGCTGCTCTGGTGATTGCCGGCATTGGCATTGGCGGCGGGGTTGCATCCTATCTTGAAGCGCGGCGCACAAGCATCGCCACTCTGAAAGTGCTGGGCGCAACCAGCGGAGACATCGCGCGTATCTACCTCCTGCAGATGGGTGCTGCAGCCCTGGCAGGCAGTGTAGCGGGGCTTGTAGCGGGGCTTGCCATCACGCCGCTGATCGGCGGATTGATTGGTGACCTACTCCCGGTTTCACCCGGCTTCGTGTTCGATCCGCGCGCGCTGATCGTAGCCGCCGCCTATGGCTTACTCGTGGCGCTCATCTTTTCCGCGCCGCCCCTGATACGCGCCCGCTCCTTTCCCGCGATGGCATTGATGCGGGCGCGGATCAGCCCCATCGCGCTTTCGGCTCGGCAGTTTCTACTCCCAGTTGGCGGCGGGCTTACGGCTATCGTCTTGCTAGTGCTGTTGACGGCCTCTCGCCCACTGATGAGCGGCGCCTTTCTTGCAGGTTCAGCGGCCCTCCTCGGCTTTCTGGCTCTGCTGGGACTGGCAATTCGCAAAGCCGCGGCGCGCGTGCCCCGCCCGCGCAGTCCCTTGCTGCGCGCTGCCCTTGCCAACCTGCATCGCCCTTCGACGCAGACCGGATCACTGGTGACGGCGCTGGGATTTGGCTTGTCCGCTTTCGTGATGCTGGCTGCAATCCAGACCAGCCTCGACGCCAATATCCGCGCCCGTGTGCCGCAGCGCGCACCGGACTACTTCGTGCTCGACGTGCCGAAGGATCGCGAACAAGCCTTTCGCACGGAGGTCAGCGAAGTTGCCCCGCTAGCCAAGGTCCGCACCACGCCGACGCTGCGCGCCCGCATCCTTGCGTATGGCTCCGAAGATGCGATGACGCGCGTGTCCGATCTGGAGGACATTCCCGATAATGCCTGGGCGCTGCGCGGAGAACGCGGCGTGACCTACAGCCGGGACGTGCCCGAAGGGAACGAGGTTGTGCGCGGCAATTGGTGGCCTGCCGACTGGCAGGGCGAGCCACTGGTTTCGGTAGAGGACGAACTGGCCGACGCCATCGGCCTGAATGTCGGTGACACGATTGCGATCAGCGTGCTTGGCGTTGAACGCAATGCGCGCGTTGCATCCATCCGCCGGATAAATTGGGAAGACTTGGGCTTCAACAACGTGCTCGTCTTCTCTCCCAACGCGCTGGAGGATGTGCCGCATAACCTTGCAGCGACGATAAACATGCCCTCTGGCATGCGCGCGCCAAACCTGCTGGGACACCTGGTGCGCACTTTTCCATCCAGCTCTGTGATCGAAACCGGCGGGCTGCTTCGCGAGGCGCGATCCTTGCTGTCGCAAATGTCCACCGCGATCCTAGCTGCGGCCTCGGTTACGGTTTTGGCGGGCCTTGCCGTCCTGCTAGGCGCAATCGCGGCGGCGCGGGCCAGCCGTCTATACGACAACGTGATCCTGCGCGTGCTGGGGGCAAGCAGAAGGCAACTCCTCCTGCTGCAGCTGGCCGAATACGGGTTGCTGGCGATCACCCTCTCTGCCGTGGCGCTAGTGCTAGGCACCGGCATAGCCTGGGGCATTATCACCCAGCTGTTTGAATTCGACTGGCTGCCACACTGGCCCACGATTCTCGCCGTGCTGGGTGCGGGCGTTGCGCTGGTTATCGGGTTCGCCCTGGCTGGTTCACTACCGCTGCTGCGGGCTAAACCGGCTCAGGCGCTGAGAGAGCTTTAGCTGAAGGCGTCAACGCTCGCCGGGTCTTTCGGGTCAGGACCAAAGCGGTTCGGCCCGCGGGTACCTTCCAGGCACATGAATACCAACACGACAATACCCCCCAACAACGGGATCAGTCCAAGCAGGACCCACCAGCCGGATTTATCCTGATCGTGGAAGCGTCGCACCTGCACCGCAATCGCTGGGACGATAATGGCAAGGAGGAAAATCGCGGAGAGAGGGCCATATGCCCCACCGATATTGCCGCTTTCGCGCTGGATGCCTTCAATGATCAGGATGCCTTCAATGATCGAAAGCACGATGGCAACGATAACCACGCCCAGGGCGAACATCCAGTATTCCTTGCGCC
Source organism: Novosphingobium sp. (assembly GCA_045629505.1). Lineage (GTDB taxonomy): Bacteria > Pseudomonadota > Alphaproteobacteria > Sphingomonadales > Sphingomonadaceae > Novosphingobium. The sequence continues at coordinate 3,633 of JAZQRJ010000045.1, read as the reverse complement.
GCGACCGCCCCTGGAAATCGGCATAGCGTTTCAACGGCAACAACATCCATTCCATGGCCATTCCCCCTTGTTATAGTTTCTTAGCTTGGGCTGATGCCATCACAGAATTGTTCATCTTGCAAACGAATTTCTGAACGATCTTCAATCGCTCCTCTGAGAGAACCTTAAGGGGGTCGCTCACTCGAATACCGACACATTGGTGCTTACAAGTTCCGGTGGGGTCGCCTTGTAAACCAGTGTTCCGGCAATCATGTCGTGCAGTCCCTGCTTGCGCGCGGTGAAAGCCACCATGATGAAACCGATCATCATGATAAGGGCAGACAGAATCTTGGCGAAATATCGCCCGGTCGCGCGACCAAAGCTGATACGATTACCATCCAGATCGGTCACGATCATGCCCAGCGCCTTCTTGCCCAACGTGCCTTGCCAAGAAGACGATTCCAGCACCGCGAAGTAAAGCCACGGCGCGATCAAATTGAAGGCCGCGAAGCCCAAGTAACCTGCAGCGAAGCTGGCCTGGCCGCTGGCATCGACATCAATCAGATCCATGCCCATTCCGAAGCCAAAGATCCCTTCCACGATCGCCAGGCCGATGGAAAGAATGATTGAGTCGATGAAGTAGGCAACCACGCGGCGCCAGAATCCTCCATATTTTACCGGCATGGTTTCCCTCTCTCGTCCCTCATGAATCGTTTGGCAGCACGCTGCGGAAATATGCTCGCAACTGTTACGGAATTTGCGTAGCACAACATACGCCGCCGCTCGAAATTCGATATGGTGTTACTCAAAACCTCATGCGAACGCTTGCCCGTTCACCGCTGATCCGCTAAGGGCGCGAAAAATTGTGCGGCGCAACAAAGATGCCGTATAGGCTTCAAAAATAAGGTTCACCCGCATGTCCGCTCCCCTACCCTTGCGCAATATCGCGATCATTGCCCACGTTGACCATGGCAAAACCACCCTGGTCGACCAGCTTTTCCGCCAATCCGGCACATATCGTGACAACCAGCGCGTTGAAGAGCGCGCCATGGATTCGGGCGACATCGAACGCGAGCGTGGCATCACGATTCTCGCCAAACCTACGTCGATTGAGTGGAACGGTTACCGCATCAACATTGTCGACACACCCGGACACGCGGACTTTGGCGCAGAGGTTGAGCGCATTTTGTCGATGGTGGACGGCGTTATTCTGTTGGTGGATAGTGCCGAAGGCGCAATGCCGCAGACCAAGTTCGTTACCGGTAAAGCGCTCGGCCTGGGCTTGAAGCCAATCGTGGTCGTCAACAAGATTGACCGTCCGGATGGCCGTCATTCCGAAGTTCTGGACGAAGTGTTCGACCTGTTCGTTGCACTTGATGCCAGCGATGAACAGCTTGATTTCCCAACGCTTTATGCGTCCGGCCGCAACGGCTATGCCAGCTATGATCCGGACGCGCGCGAAGGTACGCTGACCCCGCTGTTCGAAAAGATCGTTGAGCACGTTCCTGCACCTGATCTCGATGTCGAAGCACCGTTCTCGTTCCTTGCGACCTTGCTTGATCGCGACAACTTCATGGGCCGCGTTCTCACGGGTCGCGTCCAGTCCGGCTCGGTCAGGATCAACGATCCGATTCGCGCGCTGGATTCAGCAGGCAATGTTATAGAGTCTGGCCGCGCTACCAAGCTCATGTCGTTCCGCGGTCTTGAGCGCGTTCCAATCGATGAAGCACGCGCTGGCGACATCATCGCCATTGCCGGTCTCGAAAAGGCAACCGTTGCGAACACCATCGCATCGCCGGAAGTAACCGTGCCTATCCAAGCTCAGCCGATCGATCCGCCAACCCTTGCGATGCGATTCGCTGTCAATGACAGCCCGCTGGCTGGCCGCGAAGGCGACAAGGTCACAAGCCGCCTGATCCGCGACCGCCTGATGCGCGAAGCAGAAACCAACGTTGCTATTCGTGTTACCGAAAGTGCTGATAAGGACAGCTTCGAAGTGGCTGGCCGCGGCGAATTACAGCTTGGTGTTGTGATCGAAACGATGCGCCGCGAAGGTTTTGAACTGGGCATTTCGCGTCCGCGGGTTCTGTTTGGAACTGATGAAAACGGAAACCGCACCGAACCGTACGAAACCGTCGTAATCGACGTTGATGACGAATTCTCCGGCACGGTCGTGGAAAAGATGCAGCGCCGCAAGGCTGAGCTGACGGACATGCGTCCGTCAGGGTCGGGCAAAACGCGCATTACGTTCTCTGCACCGTCACGCGGCTTGATCGGCTATCATGGTGAATTCCTGTCCGACACGCGCGGCACTGGCATTATGAACCGCCTGTTCGAAAAGTATGGCCCGCATAAAGGCACAATCGAAGGCCGTTTGAATGGTGTGCTGATTTCCAACGGAACTGGTGAAGCAGTGGGCTATGCGCTGAATTCGCTGGAAGATCGTGGCGTCCTATTCGTGAAGCCGCAGGAAAAGCTCTACGAAGGCATGATCATTGGCGAAAATGCCAAGCCGGACGACCTTGAAGTCAATCCGATGAAGTCCAAGCAACTCACCAACTTCCGTTCGACCGGTAAGGATGACGCAATCCGCCTTACCCCGCCGCGCGTGATGACGCTGGAACAGGCCATCGCCTACATTGACGATGATGAAATGGTCGAAGTGACGCCCAAGACCATCCGTCTGCGCAAAGCCATTCTCGACCCGAACGAACGCAAGAAAGCTTCGCGCAAGAAGGAAGCTGCATAAGCTTCGAGTTCATATAACTTAAGAGAAACCTGAACAAAACCTGCTAGTCCCGTGCTGCGCCCGTTAAGCACGGGACAAGTAGAAGCGAATCATCAAGAGCCGACACGCGGCGGGGCAATTGGGCCAGCCGTCAAAGTCGTCTCCCAGAGGTTCGACTATGAACATTCTCAAAAATAGCGTGATCGCCGCAACATTAGCGGCAACGGCGCTGGTGACGAGTTCACCCGCCATGGCCCGTAGTCACCGCGATAATGACAACACTGCGGCAATTGCAATCGGCGCGGGCGTAATCGGCCTCGCTATTGGTGCTATCGCGGCCTCCGGCAACAACCGGGATCGTTATGACAACCGCTATCACGTGCGGGATGGCTGGTATTTCAACGACGGCTATTACTATAACCGCTCAGGCGACCGCTACAAACGTTCTGATTGGGAACGTCGCTATAACAATGGCGCCTATAGACACGCTGATCGCTACGAATATCGCAGGGGCAATTATGGCGGTTACTATAATCGCCGAGGCTACTGATCGCCGATCACAACCTTTCCGCTAATTCCCTCAACAAGACAAAACCGCCCAGACATTTCTGCCTGGGCGGCTCTTGTTGGCAACGTTGGTTCTCGCGTTAGCGACTACGAAGGTCGTAACGATCTGCGTTCATCACTTTCGTCCAAACCTTCACGAAATCGCGGGCGAACTTTTGCTCGTTGCCGCGCTCCGCATAGACTTCCGCGATTGCACGAAGCTGCGAGTTGGAACCGAAGATCAGATCGGTGCGCGTCGCCCGCCAGCGTTCCTGGTTGCTGATCCGGTCCGATCCGATGAATTCTTCATCCCCGCTGTCGTCGACCACCTTCCAGGCAGTCTTCATGTCGAGCAGATTGACGAAGAAGTCATTGGTCAG
>JAZQRJ010000044.1:0-14583 GCA_045629505.1 Novosphingobium sp. | reverse complement strand
AAACGCCGATCCCGTCAGCTTCACCCAGCCGAAATCCCTTGCGATCAGAAGGTTTGCGTCCTTGCTGCGCTCCGGCCTCAAGTTCGGATCAAAGCTGTTGACGTTGAACGTGCCGTCGCCGTTCAAACTGCCCTGAAACAGCTCTCCCACCGTGGGAAAGCGGGTCGCCATGGCGAGGCTGAGCTGAATTTGCGTCTGCGGATCGAGCCGATATTCCAACGTCAGGGTCGGGCTCACGGCATCGTCGGATCGGGCGGCATAACGATGGCCCACCCGCTGCCCGGCAAGCGCCTCGGTGCCAAGCTGCGCCAGCCCGCCATCGAAGGCGCGCCAGTTATCATAACGCGCGCCTAGCGTGACAGTCAGCGGATCGAGCAGGAATCGGGCCTCTGCCCATGCGGATAGCTGGCGGGTTTTGCCGAAGGTCTGGGTTGCGAAAGATTTTCCAGCCTTGCGGGTCCAGTTCGCCAGCGCATAGCGGGTTTGGTCCGTCCGGTAATAATTGCCCGTGAGGCCCAGCGCCAGCTCGCGGCTCTCGCTCTTGTTCTCAAGGGTGAAGTCGCCGGTCCACCAGCCCGTTGGGCCTTGCGCCGCCAGCGTTCCTGCGCCCCGGTTCTTGCCATTGGCATAGCCGCTGGATGTGAACGTGTCAGCGCGGGCAATCTGGTAGGTCGAAATGGCCAGTCGTGCACTCGTGCGATCATCCAATGGAGCAGCGACCTTTATGCCCGCCAGATATTCGTCGCGTAACGTATTAGAGAAATTCGCACCCGTGGCGGTATAGGTCTGCTCGCTGATGGTGACGCGCCCATCGCAAACCTCATTGCCCAACGCATCGCGCAGATAGCACTGGGTGCCGTGCTGCTTGTCCCGGTTATGCCAGTAGGCAAACAGAAAATCTCCGGTAATCGCGCCATCATCATAGCCCAGCTTCAACTTAGCCTGCGCCTGCGTAATGTCTGCCGGAGACTGCGCGGCGAAGTACGGATTACTGGCATTGCCCGGTGCCCCCGGAATACCCGTGCCTGCTGCCGTGCCCCGGACATGTTCGGGATCGACTATCGCGCCGGTCACAACAGTCCCGGCCGGGCCAGCTACGGGGTTGAGGCCGTAAAACTGCATGGGCTGGCCATCGTTTCGGAAATATCGCCCCGTCACGCGCACCGAGAATGGGCCATCCTTCTGCCTCAGGCCAAAACCCGCCTCTGCCGAATAACCGTAGTAATCGGCGCTCGTCGCAAACTGGCGATAGGGCTGGGCAAATCCCTGCACCTTGGCGAAAGCCTCTGCCTCGTTCGGGTTGCGCGTGGTGACATTGACGATCCCGCCCATCGAATTGCCGATATAGCGCGAGCTGTAGGGGCCGTAGACCACATCGAACTGGTGAACTTCGCCTGGCCCGACCACACCCCACTTCGGCGTGAAATTGAAGTTGTTGCCCAGGAAATTGGACACCACAAAGCCATCCACCATCACCAGCGTACGGGCGCTCTGGATGGAATGAGTGCCGCGAATGCCGGGAACGCCGTTGCTATCCCCTGGATAGCGTTTGCGGACGAAGAAATCGGGTGCGTACTTAATCAGGTCTTCGGTGTTTAGAGCGTTGATCGCCTTGAACTGCTCCGCACCAAGGCTAACCGTAAGCCCACGCGGCTCGATCTCAACCGAAGCACTCCGTTGCCCCACTACCAATATGTTGTCAGGATCGGATTCAAGGGATGAACTGGCGTCGTGCGCCAGCGCGCCTGCCGGAGTGCATAGCACTGCGGCAACGGCGACTATGGAAGTCCTCATTGCGTCTTTCCGGAATGCACCATGAGCAGCTCCTCGTCGTGCGGAGCGCCGCTTTCATGGCAATGCTGTCAGCAGCCCGCCTTCTGGCGGACACGATGTTGCTAACGCGCCGGTGCCGGTGGCCCGCGCAATGGTGGCCAAAGAAAGGGTACAGGGCTTAAACGAGGGGCAGCTACCGGGGCAAAACCGAGCGCCAGAATGAACAGCAGCGCAATCGCCAGCAGCAGCGGATCTGCGCCCGCCAGCCACACCGTGGGCATCAATGAATAGGGGCAGGGATTGTCCGCATGTTTGCCGCCGTGCTCCCCCTGCTCAGCCCCTTGATGATGCCCATCATGAGACATGTCAGCCACGTGCTTGCCAGCATGGTTCTCGCTATGATGAGCAGCATGGGCGGATGGCGCAGGGGCATGGAGCGGATCAAGGTTCATGCCGGGATTGGTGCTTGGGCAGAGGGTTAGAACCAATCCGCTCCCCCCGCTATTGAGCATATACCCGACTGGGACGATCACCTTCATCGCCAGCGCAAACACGATTAGCCCCGCAGCCAGCAAGTATCGTGTCCGCAGGAAGATGCGAAGTGCGCCCATTGCGCTGGCCCTTACCGCCAATCCCGTGCTCTGTCAGCAATGCGCGCATCGAAAGTTTGCGGCTCCTGCTGAAAGACGCGGCCGCAACACTTTGGATGCGCAATAGAGCGCCTTTCCGAACCATCCTGCCAAGCGCGGCAAAACATCGTTTCCGATGGCCAATCGCTCGTTCTTCCGTAAGCTGGACAGATAAGAACAAGAGAGGGAAGCAGGATGAGAGAGCAGCGTGCGTCCAAGCGAGCGGACCCAATGTCCACCCGCAATACGGACTGGTTCTGGGAGGAAGCAGCCGAGGGACGGCTATCGATCCAGAAATGTGGAGATTGCGGCAGGCTGCACCATCCACCCCGCCCGGTCTGCCCGAATTGCCATTCTGCCGATCGCATTCCCACGGAAATGTCCGGACGCGGCTCGATCTTCAGCTTCATACAAGTGCACTATCCGCAGCCTGTCGGATTTGACGAGGCACCGATCATCGCACTGGTCGATTTGGAGGAAGGCGGCGTGCGCCTCATCACCAACATCGTGGACGCCGCGCTGGATGAATTGTCGAACGATGCCCCTGTCGTCGTCGATTTCGAGAAGACCGCATCAGGCAAGAGCCTGCCGGTATTCCGCCTTGCCAAATAGGGGACGCTGCATGAGCAATCCGATGAACCAGTGCGCCATTGCCGGTATCGGCCAGACCGAGTTCTCCACCAATTCCGGCCGTAGCGAGCTGCGCGTTGCCTGCGATGCGATCCTTGCCGCGCTCGACGATGCGGGACTGGAAGCCAAGGACATCGATGGCATCGTCACATACACCATCGACAACAACGATGAGGTATCGCTGCTGCGCGCGCTCGGCATCCCGGATATAAAATACTCCGTGCGATTGCCTCTGGGCGGCGGCGGATCAGCGGCGACGATCCACCATGCCTGCGCTGCCATCGCATCGGGCGCGGCCAACACGGTCGTGATCTGGCGAGCAATGAACGAACGGTCGGAATATCGCTTTGGCCAGCCCAAGGGCACACAGCAGGGCACGCGTATCAATGACATGACCTACACCATCTGGGGCATCCCTTATGGCTTGCAGTTCCCCGGCGCGTCTTCCGCTCTCGCCTTCCAGCGATACATGCATCGTTATGGAGTAACCAACGAGGATCTGGGGCACATTGTCGTCCAGCAGCGCGCCTATGCAGCCACCAATCCGAACGCCCGGTTCTATCAAAAACCCATTACGCTTGAGGATCACCAGAACTCGAAATGGATCGCAGAACCCGTGCTGCGCCTGTTCGACTGTTGCCAGGAGAGCGACGGCGGTGTGGCCCTGATCATCACCAGCCGGGAACGCGCGCGCGACCTGAAGGGACAGCAGGTTCGCATCCTTGGCTCCGCATTCTCGATGCCTTACAATATCGAACCACTGACCAGCTATTACATGGACGATCCCGTACCTATGCATGAGGCCGAGATCACCGCGCGCCGCCTTTATGAAAGCGCGGGCGTCGATCCGAAAGATATCGATGTGGCAATGCTGTACGACGCCTTCACGCCTGAAGTCGTCCGCCAGCTTGAAGCCTTCCAGTTCTGCAAACAAGGAGAGGCTCTGGATTTCGTAAAATCGGGCGCGATTGCACTAGATGGCGAACTACCGGTTAACACTAACGGAGGGTTGATCGGCGAAGCCTATATCCATGGCCTCAACCTTGTCACCGAAGGGGTGCGGCAGTTGCGTGGCACTGCTGCTAACCAGCGAAAGGACACGCAACTCGTGCTGTTTTCGTCCGGATATGGCGCCGTGATCCTCGCAAAAGACTGAACCATATCGGATTATCGACGATAATGCAGGCCGGGGTGGAGACCGCTGCCCCGCCAACCCCATTTTGCGGCATTATGCATTTATTGCCTTAAGCAAAAAACAATAAATTTTCGTCGCAAGCCTTGCTCCATTCGCCCTTATAACACCATAAGGCGAGCAGTCCTCACAGGGGAACCCTTTCAACTAGCTGGAGCCGCTCTCGCACGATGCTGGAAACGCAATTTCTTATCCTGATTGTTGCGTTTCCCTTTCTGGGCAGTGTCGCCGCAGCCTTTCTTCCCACCCGGGCTCGAACGCTGGCAGCTATGATGGCAGGCGGCGTAACCCTTGCAGCAACGGGGCTGCTGATTCAGTTCTATCCAGCCCTTCCCGGGGGCGAAGCGCTCCGCTTTTCGCTACCCTGGCTGCCTTCGCTGGGCCTTGATCTCACCTTCCGCCTTAACGGCTTTTCCTGGCTGTTCGCTTTGCTGGTGCTGGGCATTGGCGGGTTGGTCGTGCTCTATGCGCGGTACTACATGGCCGTCGAAGACCCCGTGCCCCGGTTCTTCAGCTTCCTGCTGGCATTCATGGGATCGATGCTAGGGCTAGTACTTTCCGGCAACCTGATCCAGATTGCATTCTTCTGGGAACTGACCAGCCTGTTCTCGTTCCTGTTGATTGGATATTGGCACCATAACCAGAGCGCGCGCGACGGAGCGCGAATTGCCCTGATCATTACCGCATCAGGCGGCGTGTGCCTGCTGATCGGATTTCTGCTGCTGGGCCATATGGCGCAAAGTTACGATCTCGATCAGGTGCTGGCCGCTGGTGACGTGATCCGCGCGCACGATCTCTATCTGCCCACGCTCATCCTGATCCTGCTCGGCGCCTTCACCAAAAGCGCGCAATTCCCGTTCCAGTTCTGGCTTCCGCACGCGATGGCGGCGCCCACCCCTGTTTCGGCCTATCTTCACTCGGCCACGATGGTGAAAGCGGGCATATTCGTGCTGATCTTGCTTTGGCCTGTGTTGTCCGGCACCAAAAGCTGGTATCTGATCGTTTCCACCACGGGCCTTGCGACGCTGCTTATTGGTGCGTGGGCAGCAATCTTCCAGCAAGATCTAAAAGGATTGCTGGCCTATTCGACGATCAGCCACCTTGGTCTGACTACCCTTCTGCTGGGCCTTGGAAGCCCCCTCGCGGCAGTAGCCGCGATCTTCCACACCGTGAACCATGCGACCTTCAAGGCATCGCTGTTCATGGCTGTCGGCATTATCGATCATGAGACAGGCACGCGTGACTTGCGTAAGCTGAGCGGGCTGCGGAAGTTTATGCCCATCACAGCAACACTGGCCATGGTCGCGGCAGCGGCGATGGCAGGCGTTCCACTTCTCAATGGCTTCCTGTCAAAAGAAATGTTTCTGGCAGAAGCACTTGAGGCCCACAGTGGAACAGTTCTGGACCTCGCGCTTCCCGTGCTCGCAACCGTGGCGAGCACCTTCAGCGTGCTCTATTCGGTCCGCTTCATCCATCAGACATTCTTCGGTCCGCCTCCGGTCGATCTACCCCGAGAGCCACACGAAGCTCCACGCTGGATGCGCGCTCCAATCGAAGTGCTCGTGCTCATCTGCCTGCTGGTTGGTGTGTTCCCTGCGCTGACGATCGGCCCTTATCTAAAGACGGCGGTCACCTCCGTTCTGGGCGAGCAAACCCCGGCATACAGCCTTGCTATCTGGCACGGTTTCAACCTGCCTCTGCTCATGAGCATGATCGCGCTGATCGGCGGCGTGATGTTGTACCGGATTTTTGCCAAGCGGTTAAATGCCCAGACAGCCTCTCCCTTGATTGGCCGCATCAAGGGACGACGCACGTTTGAAACCGTGCTTGCCGCCATCATCGACGGCGCACGCTGGCTGCGCACATACTTGGGAACCAGGCGCCAGCAGGTGCAACTGCGGCTGCTGATACTCACCGCCCTGCTCGCGGCTGGCTTGCCGCTGTCGCGCCTTGGCTACAGCGTAGGACCGAACCCGGGCACGCTGATAGATCCGATTTTCGCCATTCTCTGGATACTGGGAGGGATCGCAGCGATCGCTGCTGCATGGCAGGCAAAGTTCCACAGGCTTGCCGCACTTATCATGGTTGGTGTGGCCGGGCTTTCCACCTGCATCAGCTTTATCTGGCTGTCAGCGCCCGACCTTGGCCTGACGCAGTTGCTGGTAGAGATTGTCACCCTGGTCCTGCTGCTGCTTGGGTTGCGGTGGCTGCCGCAACGCCGCATGGACTATCTTCCCGACTCAAGCGCCCCTCTTTCTGCCTACTACCGGCGCACCGCGGACATGCTAATCGCCATCACGGGCGGGGTGGGCATTGCCGCCTTTTCCTACGCCATCATGACCCGCCCGGCGCCGGAGGGAATTTCCCGCTTCTTCATGGAGCAGGCCTATCCCGGCGGCGGCGGAACCAATGTTGTCAATGTGATCCTCGTGGATTTCCGCAGCTTCGATACGCTAGGCGAAATCACCGTGCTCTCCATTGTCGCGCTAACCGTGTTTACATTGCTGCGACGGTTCCGCCCTGCGGTTGAAAGCATGGAAACGCCCGTTCAGCAAAAACGGCAGAATGCTTTTGACAATGCCAGCGAAAGCAGAAAGGTCGGCGACACGGCCCGGCACTATCTGCTTGTACCGCGCGTCACCATCGAATGGCTGTTTCCGGTTATTCTTACCCTGTCGCTGTATTTTCTGGTGCGCGGACATGATCTGCCCGGTGGCGGGTTCGCAGCGGGGCTTACTGCGTCGATCGGGATCATCCTGCTCTACATGGCGATGGGGACAAGGGCCGTGGAATCCCGCCTGATCGTCCAGCCGGTCCGCTGGATCAGCTTCGGCATTCTGTGCGCATCGATCACGGGCATCGCCGCCTGGGTCGCAGGCTATCCCTTCCTGACCACGTATTTCGGATACCTGAAACTCCCCCTCATCGGCGCGGTCCCCACCGCCAGCGCGCTGATCTTCGATATCGGCGTCTTTGCCGTGGTGGTCGGGACCACGGTGCTGATCCTGATCGCACTGGCTCACCAATCGATCCGCACCCCGCGAGTACGTCGCCCCGCTCCGCCGCCGGAGGCTGCCCCTCCCAATACGGTCGCCAGCGAGGGGCAGAACTGATGGAAATCGCGCTTGCGCTGGGGATCGGTATCCTCACGTCCTCTGGCCTGTGGCTGCTGTTCAGACCTCGTACTTTTCAGGTCGTGCTTGGCCTCTGCTTGCTCTCCTATGCCGTAAACCTGTTCATCGTCGCTGCGGGTCGGCTCCGCTCCAACGCGCCGCCCATTGTCGGCAAAGGGGAGGTTGATCCTTCGCAATTCGCCGATCCGGTGCCGCAAGCACTGGTGCTGACGGCCATCGTCATCTCCTTTGCAACGACCGCACTGCTGCTGGTGGTTCTGCTCGCATCGCGAGGGTTGACCGGGACGGACCACGTCGATGGCGAAGAGGGAGAAGATCAGTGAACGACTGGATGCAGCATCTGGTCATCGCGCCGATCATTCTGCCGCTGATGGTGTGCGGTTTGCTGTTGGCATTCGACGAACGGCGGCAGAATCTGAAGCGGCTGGTCAGCCTTGGCACCGCCGCGATGCTGGTTGTGATTTCCGCCGCTCTTGTCTGGATTGTGGATGACGGCAGGCTGGGACAGCCGGGCACGCCGCAAGCCTACTTGTTGGGGGACTGGCCCGCCCCCTTTGGCATCGTGCTGGTCGCCGACCGACTGTCGGCGCTCATGGTTCTGCTGACCAGTGTGTTGGGCTTTACCGCGTTGTTTTACGCGCTTGCGAGATGGGACAAATCGGGGCCGCGATTCCACGTATTCTTCCTGCTCCTGCTGACGGGATTGAACGGCGCATTCCTGACCGGTGACATCTTCAACCTGTTTGTATTCTTCGAAGTTTTGCTGGCAGCATCCTATGGCTTGGTCCTGCACGGGGCGGGAGCGGAGCGGACGACGGCCAGCCTTCACTACATCACCATCAACATCACGGCATCGCTGCTGTTCCTGATTGGCGTTGCCATGATCTATGCCGTCACCGGCACGCTGAACATGGCCCAGCTCGCGATCAGAGTGGCGATCATCGCGCCCGATAGCCTGATGCTGCTGGAGGCCGGCGCCGCAATCCTTGGAGTAGCCTTCCTGGTGAAAGCCGGCATCTGGCCGCTCAGCTTCTGGTTGCCACGCACTTATGCCGCCGCCTCCTCACCAGTGGCCGCAATTTTCGCGATCATGACGAAAGTCGGCATTTATATCATCCTGCGCATATCCTCGTTGGTGTTCGGGGAGACAGCGGAAGGCGCCGCCAACTTCGCGGATGATTGGCTGATCTGGCTCGGTCTCGCCACCATGGCTTTCGGCACGGTAGGCATTCTCGCGACCAGAACGCTCAAGGCCGTGGCCGGGCACTACGTGATGGTTTCATCGGGAACCCTGCTTGCGGCAATCGGCCTGGGCGGTGAGGCGCTGACGGCGGCTCTGCTATTCTATCTGGTCAGTTCGACTTTGGCGGTCAGCGCGCTTTATCTCATCATCGAGCCCGTGGAGCGCAATGCAGATGAGGACGAAGTAGTCGAAGGCATTGCTGAGCCTGTGTTCGACGACGAATATACAGGGACCATCGAGGAAGAAGAAGACGAGATCGGCGTTGTCATTCCGGGCACCATTGCCATCCTGGGCGGCGGTTTCATATTCTGCACCCTACTGCTGGCGGGCCTTCCGCCGCTTTCCGGCTTTATCGCAAAGTTTGCCATCATCGACGCCCTGTTCGAAGGGGAGCAAATCGAACCGCAGGCTTGGGGACTAATTGCGCTAATCATCCTGTCAGGCCTCGCCACCCTTATCGCGATGACCCGTGCGGGAATCGATCTGCTGTGGACTCCGGCTGAGGACTCTCCTGCCAGCTTAAGCGTGATTGAAGTTGCGCCCATCGCCTTGCTGCTTTCCGCCTGCCTTGCGCTGATGGTCTTTGCAGGCAATGCCTATCTCTACATGGAAGGGACGGCTGCGGCGCTCACACAGGGAACAGGCTATATCGATGCGGTGCTGGGGGCTATGCCCAAGGGGGATACGCAACCGTGAACCGCATATTCCCATTCCCACTGCTCTCCGCTTCGCTTTTCGGCATGTGGGTGCTGTTGACCGGCTTTTCGCCGGGGCACGTTCTGCTTGCCGCGCTCGTCGCCCTCATCATCCCGCGCGTCATGCTGATGTTGCAGGTTGAAAAGCCGCGCATTCGGCTTGGCTGGCCAGTCGTGAAGCTGGCCGGAATCGTTCTGATCGACATTATCCGCTCCAACTTCGCGGTCTCTCATATCATCCTGTTTGCACCCAAGGAGCGAAAGTCCGGCTTCATCCAGCTGCCGATCAAGCTGGAAAACCGCTATGCACTCGCCACTCTGTCGATCATCATCTCCGCCACACCGGGCACGCTCTGGCTCCAGCATGACGCCCGCAGCAAAGTGATCCTCATCCACGTTCTCGATCTGATCGACGAGGAAGAATGGGTTGCGCTTATCAAGAACCGCTACGAGAATCTGTTGATGGAGATCTTTGAATGATCTTGCTGGCCCTAGCCCTTATCATCACGGCATCGCAGATTCTGCTCGGCCTTGCCATGTCGCTTGCGGCCTACCGTGCGCTACGCGGCCCCCGCGCGCAGGACCGGGTGCTTGGCCTCGATGCGCTGTACCTTACGGGCATGCTGCTCCTGCTGACCTACGGTATCCAGACCGGACGCACGATCTTTTTCGAATCCGCACTCGTCATCGCGGCTCTCGGCTTTGCAGGCACGGTAGCGCTGGCAAAATTCCTGATGCGCGGGGAGGTGATCGAATGATCGAGGCTCCTGATCTGCCGTTGTGGGCAGCAATCGTCGTCGCCCTTTTCCTGCTGTTCGGTTCCGTGATCACGCTGGTAGGAACTATCGGCCTTGTGCAGATGAAGACATTCTATGAGCGTGTCCATCCGCCTACACTGGGAATGACGCTGGGCACCGGCTGTATCTTGCTGGCCTCCATCACCTGCTTTTCGGTGCTGCAATCGCGACCTGTTGTACACGAGGTGCTGATCGGCATCCTTATCACGATTACCACGCCGGTCACGCTGATGCTGCTGGGCCGCGCGGCGCTTTACCGGGACCGAATTGCAGGAGCGCCGGATATCCCTGCGGATCTCGACAGAGCCGGCAACGGCAGTGATGCAGGCTCCAACGGACAAACCCCGGGATAAACGTAAGGCGGATCGAACCGCCTGCTTTGCCAGCATCATTGAATAGCCCCCTCGCCGGATTGCGCGCACTTGGTGGAGCGTGCATGCTGGTAGCCTAGAGGCCCGTCCAAGGGCTGCTCCCGGGGGGAAGCATTTTGACAAGCGGCAAAACTATTACACACCTGCTGGCGGCGCTCGCTATAGCGGGCACGCCGCAATCGGCGATGGCACAGGGCAACGCCGCGTCGTCCCCTACACTATCGGCGGCCGCAGAGTCCGTCGCGGCCCGCCAGATCAATGCCGTTCTGGACAAGCGCTACGCTGCGCTGGAACAGATATACAAGGATTTGCACGCTCATCCGGAAGTTGCCTTCCAGGAGGTCCGCACTGCTGCGATCCTGGCCAAGCAGATGCGCAAGCTCGGCTTTGAAGTGACAGAGGGTGTAGGCAAGACCGGGCTCGTGGCAATGTTGCGCAACGGCACAGGGCCGACAGTTCTGGTCAGAACGGATATCGATGGCCTGCCGATGGAGGAAAAGACTGGTCTAGCCCATGCCAGCAAGCACACGCAGGTCATCAACGGGCAATCGCAGTTGACCGCACACGGCTGCGGGCACGACATCCACATGACATGGTGGCTGGCCGCCGCCGAAGCACTTGCTTCGATGAAAGGCAGCTGGTCCGGCACGCTGATGTTCATTGCCCAACCCGCCGAGGAAACGACCAGCGGAGCGCGTGCGATGCTGGCAGACGGACTGTTCGAACGGTTCGGCAAACCCGATTTCGGCTTCGCTGCACATGTATCACCAGCACCTGAAGGCCAGGTCATCGTGAAGCCGGGAGCAGTCACATCTTCGTCCGATACGCTGACTGTAACCTTCAATGGCAGGGGGGCTCATGGTTCTTCCCCTGACAAGAGCATCGATCCCATCGTTATGGGCAGCCATTTCGTAACGAGCGTACAAACGATCGTCAGTCGGCAACTGATGCCCGGCACGTTTGGCGTCGTAACCGTGGGCAGCTTTCAGGCGGGCACGGTCGGCAACATCATTCCAGACACGGCAACACTGCGGCTGACGCTACGTTCGCAGTCAGCGCCCGTGCGCCAACATCTGCTCGACAGTGTGAGCCGCACCGCAAAGGCTGTTTCGGATATCGCGGGAGCCCCGGCCCCAACCATTGAGCACAGAAGAGGAGGCACCATCGTGATGAACGACGCAAGCCTGCTCGACAGGGTGGCCCCTGCCCTTGCTGGCTCATTGGGACAGAACTTCTTGAAAATGCCCGCCACCACTCCGCCGTTCTCCGGATCGGAAGATTTTTCTGAATTCGTGGAGGCCGGCGTTCCGTCGCTATTCTTCTGGGTGGGCGGTTACGATCCCAGGGAGATTGCCGACCTCGAAGCAAAGGGAAAACCCTTACCGATCAACCATTCACCCTTTTTCGCGCCGCGTCCGGAGCAAGCAATTCGAGCAGGGGCGCAGACGTTGGCATTGTCTGTGATTTCGGTTGCCCCTGCCAAATAACAGTCACCCGCCGGGCAGGGTTTCAGACAACTCATCCGCCTCCTCAATCGGAATTGGATCGGCGAATGTCACGTTGTCCAGCACTTCGGCGGTAAGATCCCGCACGCGGAGCATCAGGCTGCGCAAGCGGCAGTCCTTTTCCTCAACGCAGTTCGTGCAGCGTTCGTAAGCAAAACGGCTGGCACAAGGGACAAGGGCCAGCGATCCGCGCATGATCCGCACTATGTCGCCATATCGGATGTCGATGGGCGCAATGGCCAGTTCATATCCGCCATCGCGCCCCCGATGGGATATGATGATGCCTTCGCGGCTGAGTTCAGACAGGATCACCGCAAGAAACTTTGGCGGGATGTTCTGTACTTCGGCAATCTCGGCCATGCTCACCAGTCCCTGTCCCCATTTGTCAGACAAATGCTGGATAGCCCGGATGGTGTATCGTGCCTTTTGCGAGAGCATCACCAGTTGGTGGCACCAGGCGGATAAATATTCAACCAAAGAGGTATATCCCGTCAGCCCTGGCTGGCTGCGAGAGCGCCACGTCAAGCAAATATGCAATTGCGATGCGATTGCGATACGTTAAGGAACTGGTTCGGATATCGCGGAAGCCACGTGTGCAGTTGAAGCGCCATTCGCACAGGGGACAATATGCTGATCGAGATTCCCGAAATATTCTCCCCGGACGAAGCGGCAGACATCCGTTCTCGCCTTGAAGCAGCCCATTGGCACGATGGAGCCGCAACAGCCGGCCATATCGCTGCGCGCGCCAAGACGAACGAACAACTTTCCGATTCTGACCCGCTTGGTGCAGAACTGGCCAATCTGGTTGTGGAACGGCTGTCACGCTATCCCCGCTTCATTGCATCGGCGCTCCCTCTCAAGATGATGCCACCGCGCTTCAATCGATACACAGGCGACGGCGCCTATGGCCCCCATATCGATAACGCAGTGTTCTCTGCCAGTGGATCAACAGATCGGGTGCGCAGTGATCTTTCCGCAACGCTGTTTCTGAGTGAGCCGGACACTTACGATGGCGGTGAACTGGTCACCCAGTTCGGCACAATGACAAAGGCGATCAAATTGCCAGCCGGGCACCTGATCCTCTATCCTTCCAGCTCGGTACATCAAGTTATGCCGGTCACGCGGGGTGCGCGCTATGCTTCGTTCTTCTGGGTGCAGAGCATGGTGCGCCAGCAATCGCACCGCACGATGCTGCTTGAACTGGACGAAAGCATCCAGGCGCTGACGGCCCGCTCTCCCGATAATCCGGAAATTGTGCGACTTACGGGGCTGTATCACAACCTGCTGCGCGAATGGGTCGATACATGACGCTGCCGCCGCTTGATGCCATCCCTTCGCAAGTCGCCTCTCTGGCGGATTATGAGCAGTTGGCACGCGAGCGGATGAGCGAAGGCGCATGGGCCTATCTCAATGGAGGCTCTGGCGATGAGTGGACCTTGCGCGAGAACGTCGCGGCTTTTACCCGCTGGCCGCTGCTCTCGCGGGCGCTGCGCCCCATGGCAGAGGCGTCCACACGGCTGAGCCTGTTCGGAACAGAACTGGCTGCGCCGATCCTGCTGGCGCCAGTGGCATTCCAAAAGCTTGCCCACCCAGACGGCGAATTGGCCACGGCATTGGCCGCCAGCGCGCTTGAGACCTGCATGGTGTTGAGTACGCAGGCCAGCGTGACGATGGAGGACATTTCCGCACACTCCAGCGCACCCTTATGGTTCCAGCTCTATATCCAGCCAGACCGGGAATTTACCGCCCAACTTGTCCGCCGCGCAAAGCAGGCGGGCTATCGCGCGCTGGTCGCCACTGTTGATGCCCCCGTCAACGGGATACGCAATCGTGAGCAGCGTGCGGGCTTTACTTTCCCTCCGGGCGTCGAGGCAGTGAACCTGAAGGGCATGCGCCACCTGCCGCCTGCCGGGCCGGAAGCCCTGCTCTTCGGCACACCGGTATTAGCTCATGCACCCACTTGGGATGACATCGACTGGCTTCGCGGCCTGACGGACCTGCCCATCCTCCTGAAAGGGATCGTTAATCCTGCCGATGCCCGCCGCGCGATAGACGCTGGTGCAGATGGCATTATCGTTTCCAATCACGGGGGCCGTTCGCTCGATGGCGTGCCTGCGACGATAGACCTGCTCCCCGCCGTGGCGGACGCAGTGAAAGGCGAAGTTCCGATCCTGATGGACGGCGGCATCCGGCGTGGCAACGATGTGCTGCGCGCCCTCGCTCTGGGCGCAAAAGCCGTTTTGATTGGTCGGCCCTATGTCCACGCCCTTGCCGCTGCAGGCGCGCTGGGCGTGGCCCATTGTCTGCGAATACTGCGCGCTGAATTCGAACTGGCGATGACACTGACTGGTTGTCCGACTATCGGCGCGATCGATCGTTCAATCATCGCTCGCAAGGCTTGATTCTACACCCTGCACGCGTAACGTATCTCTCAGAATTATATTATATAATGACACAAATGGGCAACTGACCTGCTATTCCAGAGGATGTTTGATGAGCGAGCAGCAAGATTTCGCCCGAACCCTTAGCGTAATTGGCGGGCATAAGACTGCGGCGCTCGCAGTAGAAACCGTCACACCTGCAACGCTTGCGCGCTCTATCAAGACATTTTCCG
>JAZQRJ010000043.1:0-32906 GCA_045629505.1 Novosphingobium sp. | reverse complement strand
GCAGGTCTCGGCATAAATCTCGCCCAGCTTCGGATCGTCCGTCTGCCCAAAGAACATGAGGCCGTGCTTGCCCGCGCGGCGAGCGGCTGGCGGGCTTCCCCCGCCCCATGCGACCATCGGGCCGCCCGGCGTCACCGGGGCAGGCGTTACATGGATCCTGCGGCCTTCGTGAACGAACGGCTCACCCGTTTTGGCCTTCAGTAGCAGTTCCAGCTTTTCATCCGCGATCTTGCCGCGCTGAGCGAAATCCACGCCCATCATTTCGTATTCGTAAGGGAGATAACCCAGTCCGCCGGTATAGCTCACCCGCCCCTTGCTGATGATGTCGATTACAGCCATTTCTTCGGCCAGGCGGATCGGATCGTAAAACGGCAGCTGGATGATCGCGACCATCAGCGGCAGCGTCTTGGTGCGCGCAGCCATTGCCGAGGCAAGGATCAGCGGCGACGGCAGATAGCCGTCTTCAGAACTGTGATGTTCGCACAAAACTGCGCTGATACAGCCTTTGTCTTCTGCCCATTCGGCGATGTCGAGCGCGGTGGCGTAAAGTTCGGTCGTAGGGGCGCCAAAATCGGGCGCGCGCATATCAAAGCGAAGTGTGAACATAGGCAAATCCTTCCTGTAAGTGAGATTTATGGTTTGATGATGATGCGCGCGGGGGCGTCGGGACCGGATGCGCGTTTCAGGGCTTGCGGCACGTCGTCGAGGCCGATGACTTCTCCCAGCACAGGGCGAACATCGATGCGGCCGGAACAGACTTCGTCCATCGCCTCGTTCCAGTCCTGCATCTGGGGGCCGCCGCCGAACTGCAAGTTGATACCCTTGCTGTGCGCCGTGACGGAATGGATGTGGTCGCCATCCGGGCAACCGCCTGCGCTGAGGATACGAGTATCGCGTTCGCAATTGATGATGATGTCATCCAGAACGCCGCCGACGCCGACGCATTCGAACGCCACGCATTTGGGCAGATCAGTCGCGCCGAACATGCCCACGACATGATCGGGATCCCCATAGGCGACTTCACGCCAGCTTGCGTAAGGGGACACTTTGGCCGGATTGATGAGAATATCCGCACCCATCTGCCGCGCGATTTCCAGCCGCTTGTCACTGAAATCGGAAATCACGATCGGGCCGATCCCGCGCCGCTTCAGTGCCGCGACCACCGATAGTCCAATCGCGCCAGCGCCGATGATGAGAGGAATGTCTTTCCCCGTCATCGCGGCCTTTTTCACATAGTACCAGCCGACCGCCATAGCATCCGACATTGCCACCAATTCCGAGGGCAAGTCGGTCTTTACCTCCTGCGTGATCATTTCAGACATCAGGAAGTATTGTCCCATTCCGCCCAGTGCATCGGGGGAATAGCCGGTGATCCGCACAGCATCGGGATTGATAAGGACCGGCGTCGAACTGACCCGAGTGCCAGCCTTCCACTTACGTTCCGTTCCTGGCCCGTAGTCCACAATCTCGGCGCAGAATTCATGGCCCATGACCATGTCGGCGTTCTCGTCATAGTTCCACAGCCCCTGCCCCTGCGCCATCACTTGCTCAGGGTGTTCCATGAAGTGCAGGTCTGAAGCGCAAATGCCGCAAGCCAGACTTTTGACGAGTATCTGCCCCTGCTCCGGCTCAGGTATCGGGATATCCTTCACCGTAACGGTTCTGCCGCGAAGCACCGCCGCACGCATCGTCATGCAATTTGCCCTGCAGATAGCCCGAGTGCGGCATAACTTGGATCGCTGCGGTCGCGCGCACCAGCTGCTTGATACACCGACGTCGCAACCGGATGAACTTCATCCATCACGTGCAGATACTGGCGACGCGCGATACGCCACCCACCATCACGCTTTTCCCACGCATCGACATATCGGCCGATGCTGACAATCTGCATGACCGCGTCGCCCTCACCTTTCATGCGGCCGCGCATTGTTACGTATGTTTCGCTGCCGGCGCGGTTCCCATCGATACGGATCGAAATGTTGCTGACCTGATGGTTCTGCGCCAACATCGCAGTATGGCTGTGATGTACGAATTCGATGAAGCCATAGCCGTCGCCCTGAAACATCGTTCCATAATCGGCCACGGCGTCCGGATGGAAAACCGACCGACCAAGATCGTCATCGATCCGGTCCATCGCCCGGCAGTAATCATGAATACGCTCGGTGATTTCCTGCTTGGCCAGCAGCTCGCTAATCGCAGCCTCACTCATCGATCAAATCCCTTCCCGATATGAGATCAGGGCCGGTAGCAATGCTTTGCGGCAGGCAAAGGCAGCTCCCATGCTTTTACGATGCCAGCCCTTGCATCACACACCGCCGGAACAGCATGGACTGCTGTCATGGCAGTGACCAGCCCACCGCCGAGGGAATCGCCCTCGCGATCAAACACGCAGTGAATGTTGGGCGTGCCCTCTATATCAATGACATAGCCGCTGCCTTGCCAGTCCGGCTCCATCGCGTTGCCCAGCCGCCACATCGTGCTCAGCCGGATCGCATCATTGCCATCGACGACTACTGCATAGGTCATCTTCATGCCGCAGACGGTTCCTTTGGCGATATCCATGTACCCGAGCGCCAGATCCTGGGTCGCAGTGCCGAATTCAGCGGTGAAGGTTATGTTGTCCGGCGAAATGCCCAACCCTTCGGCCATCATTTCCGCCGCATCCATGAAGACCAGCGTTCGCTCCCGACATTGTTCCGCCAGACCCGGAGCGTCTGCCGGGCCACCAAAGCCCAGCGAAATCCATGTGTCGGCAGATGCGTACCCAGTAGCGTCCACTGATTCGAGTACAGTGATCCGCCGGAAATCCGCACATTGCGCCGTCATGGCCAGGCCGATGGCATTTGCGAGGCCGGGATTGATGCCCGTGCCATGAAGCGAAACATTGCCCTTGCGTGCAGCCGCCTCAAGCCGGTCGACTGCCGCTTGGCCGAAGGATCGCCCGGTGATGAAGTTGGCGGTGGAGATGACATTGATGCCCGCCTCCAGCAACGTGGCCATGGCTTCAACGTCCCAGACCAACGGCATGTACAGCACGCAATCGGGCCGCGCGGCGATAATCTCCTCAATCCGGTTGGTCGCCAGAACACCCGTTTTCGCAACACCAACGAGATCTCCCACATCTTTGCCGACTTTGTCAGCACCGTGCGCGAAGCAAGCTACAAGCTCCATGTCCGGATGTTCGATCACCTTGCGTGCAGCAGGTTTTCCCACCAGTCCGGTTGCCCACTGGGCGATCCTTAACGTCATCATCTTCTCGCTTTTGTTCTTGTTCTGATTGATATCACAGCTGCCGATCACGGCGGCGATGGCGCAGTCTGCACGCCTTCCGGCAGAGGCTGTCCGGAATAGGCGAACGTGCGGCGCGCAAAGCGCCAGTGCCCGCCGTCTCGCTTCAGCACATCGAAATAGCGTCCAACAGCAACGACAGGACTGGATTCACCGGGCGCGCCTACCTGCAAGGCAATGGCGTCTGCCCACACGTGCGCCTCATCGCCCGCAAAATCGATCACCGGATTGAATGAAATGTGGCGCACCATTCCAGGCCGCGGCGGCTCAATCTGCGCGAAGCCGGCAACGATGGCGGGGCGCCCTTCAAAGCGAAGCGGCCCAGCCTCCCAAACGGCATCGTCCAGAAACAATTTTCCCAGATCATCAAAACGCAAATCATCGATCAACTGGCAATAGCGGGCATGCAACTGATGAATTGCAAGAATGTCCGCCGTTAAATCCATAAGGTCCTCTTCCCGCCTGTTCGGGCAAGTGACCTTACAAGGATCACATGCCCAATTACGGGCCGCGGCGGCTTTTTATGCTTTCCGTGGCCCGTGCAACTGAGGATCAGAATTCAACCGTAAGGTCAACACCATAGGTGCGGGCACGAGTATAAGTTCCTGCGGCTGAAAACGGCTGCACCAGCGCATAGCGGATGCCATCTTCGTCGAACAGGTTCTTTACCCATGCGGCAACTCTCATGTCAGCACCCGCCAGCGCAATTTCATTGAAAGACACCACGCCGTTGACGATCCAGCTAGCTGGAATCCGGCCAGTCTGCTGGAATTGGACATAAGACGTGCCGGGGTGGGAAGAGCGATAGTTCGCGTCTGCCCGCAGCGAGAGATAGACGTCTCCGAAGACGGGCGGCGTATCATATTGAGCCGACATATTCAGCGTCCACTTCGGGCGCTGTGCAGGCACCGTTTGCCCGGTGGCAATAAAAGCCGGTTCGAGCTTGGTGTACTTGAAGTCCATATAGCCGACGTTGGCGCCCAACGTCAGCGAGTCCAGGGGCACTGCCGTAACCTCAAGCTCAAAACCCTTTGCCTTTGCATTGCCGGGGTTGACCAGAACCTGGGAAGCTTCGGGAACACCAAACGCCAGCCCCGATCCAGCAACCTGCAAGCTTTTGTATTTCACGGAATATACCGCAAGGTTCGTGCGAAGCCGGTTGTTCAGCCAGTCTGCCTTGACGCCCGCTTCCCACGACTTCGCCGTTTCGGGCTTATAAGTCAGCGTTGCGAGCTTACCGCCCGAAATATACCCGGTGGCATACTTGGCATAGAGCAGCATCTCTGCGTTAGGCTGGTAATTCAGGCCGAGATTATATGTCCAGCGGCTGTCGTCATAGTTGAGATCGCCCCCCAGGGATGTAGTGCGATCAACGCCGCGCTTTTTATCGTCCGTATAACGTGCACCCGCGACGATATCGAGGGAAGAGGTGACATGGAATTCCCCCTGCGCATAGAGTGCCCACGACCGCACATCGACATTACTCTGCTGAGTGGGCGCATTGGGGGGAACCGGAATTATAAACCTCGGTATCGCCATGAAGTTGATGGAATTATAGCCTGTACCCGCTTGGCCTTTCCTGTTCTTCTGATCATACCACAGACCGCCCACCGTCAGGTGCAATAGCTGCGAGTCATAGTCGACTTGGAACTCTTCACTCCACTGCTTGTCCCTGCCCGCTGAAAGCGTGACGACCGTCACGAAGGGGGTGTTGGGAGCTGCATAAAGACCGCCAGTGCCGAACAGGTCGTTGAATGGCCCGTAATAACTGCTCGTGCGGTAGGCGAGAATGTTCTTGAAGCGGATTGCATCGCTGACCTGCCAAGTCGCGGTCAGCACATGGCCTTCAGCTTTCACCTGACTGGGAACCGTGGCCCAGTTGTTCAATGCAGCAGGGCGCTTGCGGGAAATGAACAGCGGGAAACCGCTTCGCGCGTTCAGGACGGCCACGGTCGGAATGGGGTGGGGCCCGATCTGGCCCACGCCCTGCTCAGTGAAGTGGCCCTTTGAGTAGTCGTACTTGTACAGCAACTCAAAATCAGACGTGAGTTCAGCACGCAGCGATGCCAGAACGGCTTCCGAATTGTTGTCACCGAGCCACCGTGGCGAAACAAGCCGGGGAGGCAAGCCACTATTGGAGCCGTTCCAGACAGTCCCCGCACCACGGTTGCGAATTTCACCGCGACGTTCGGAATGCGCATAAGTCACCGCCGCGCTCAATGGCCCCACCTGCGGCGTATCCAGCCGGGAGACGGACTGAAACTGTGCGTAATTGCCGAGGGTCAACTTCTGCTTGAAATGAAATTCGCCGCGCGGACCCAACGTTGTGATGCTAACGGCTCCGCCGGTCGAATTGCGCCCGAACAGGGTGCCTTGCGGCCCTTTCAGGACTTCAATCCGTTCAATATCCGCCATATCGGATGCGGAACCGGAGGCCGCGCCAATATACACACCGTCGATGTAGAGAGCGACGCCCTTGTCCGCGCCGGGAGCCGTACCAAGGCCCAGGACCCCCCGAAGGGAATAGATCGGACTGGTATTACCGGCAGGTACATTGGAAATCGTCAGTCCTGGCGAAACCGAGTCGAGGTCAGCAATATTCTGGATGCGGTTGATCGCCAGCGATTCTGCAGTGAGCGCTGACACTGAGGTCGGGACGTCCTGAATGCTTTGTTCGCGCTTTTGCGCCGTAACAACGATCTCAGCCAACCCGCGGCCATCCGATTGAGCGTGCGCAGAACCGGACACTACAACCAGCCCAGTGGCGCCAACCGCAGATAACAGCTTGAACTTTCTTAATTTCATCGAATTAACCCCCCTCTCCAATCAGAAGCGTTATTCAATTTATTAATCTCAATTGCTTCCTTCTGAGGGACTATATACGCCCTTCACTTATATCAACTTATAATTCTACTTACCGCTGTATTGACTTTCGACATGTATAAAGCGCGCCACACTCGTCGTGACACTTGTAAACCTTTCGAGGACCGACCAGCGCCTCACACGAAGTTCGACAGTCGCTAACCACAGGCTAAACGACGAACAGGCTTGCTTTAAGCGCAACAGGGGAATAGCCGCACGACGTCCCCATTTTCAGGAGCCGAGAGTATCCGACAGGTCGCTGCGCTGCCTTATCGAACTGAAGGCACTTCACCGAACACGACCGTCCAGGTAATGCTCGTCACCTCGCGTGGTACGGGCCGATGGGTCGTACCCAAGGGCAACATCGGCAAACGCGTGGCTCCGCACGTCGCTGCAGCCCGTGAAGCGGAAGAGGAAGCCGGCGTACTGGGCGCTGTCTGCCCCGTTCCGCTTGGCGCATTCCGCTACAGGAAACTGCGGGGTAGCGGTGCATCGCTGATGGTGGACGTTGACGTTTACCCGCTCGCAATCACGCAGGAATTGGAGACCTGGAAGGAGGAGGATGAGCGGCAGCGTCGCTGGTTCTCGCTTGCCGAGGCGGCCGACGCCGTCGATGAACCTGATCTCGGCCACCTGATCCGCACCTTTGTCTCTTCCGATTTTAAATCAGCGGCGCTGCGCTCGCGCTTTTTCGACACAGTAGCCGAAACAACCGGGATTCGTTCGATGTTTGCATGGTTTCAACGCCTTCTGCCCAAGACCGGCAACTTTTTCGAACTTTTCGAAGCCCATGCCAGCACAGTTCTTGCCGCGGCTGAAGCAACCGTGCGGCTGCTCGAAGATGGCGCCAACGCCAAGGAACACATTACCGAAATCACCGAGCGTGAGAATGATGCGGACGACATCACCCGCGAAGTCCTCCACACGGTTCGCCGCACATTCCTCACCCCCTTCGACCGCGCCGCGATCAGTTCGCTGATCGGTTCGCTGGACGATACGGTTGACGAAATGCAGGCTGCTGCTCAGGCGATCGACCTCTATGAGCTGAAAGAGTTCACACCGCAAATGCGGGACATGGCGGCAATTGCACTGGATGCCGCCCGACTTACGGCTGAGGCGATGCCGCTGTTGCGTGACGTGGCCAAAAATGGGGCGCGCCTTCACGAGTTGACCGAGCGATTGGTTCGGATCGAGGGACATGCCGACGCAATCCACGCGGAAGGCCTGCGCTTTGCGTTGAAGGATCACGGTGAGACCAACACTCTGCGCTTCGTGGTAGAACGCGAGATTTACAAGCACCTCGAACGTATCGTCGATGCTTTCGAGGATGTTGCCGATCAGATTGACGGCATCGTCATCGATCACGCGTAACCCAAGAAAAGTTGAACCTTCGTGCACGAACTGGCGCTCCCCCTCCTCATCGCGCTGATCGTGATCGCGCTTGCCTTCGATTATCTCAACGGCCTCCACGACGCTGCCAATTCCATCGCGACAGTTGTCGCGACCCGGTTGCTGTCGCCCGTGCAAGCCGTTATTTTCGCGGCATTCTTCAACTTTGCCGCCTATTTTCTCACCATGGCGTTCCCGTTTCTCCATGCAGTGGCAGAAACAATCGGCAAAGGTTTGATAGATAAGGAATTAGTCACGCCAGCTGTGGTGTTTGGCGCTCTAATTGGGGCGATGTTCTGGAACGTCGTCACCTGGATGAAGGGAATACCTTCATCGAGCAGTCACGCACTTATCGGCGGAATGATCGGTTCCGGTGTAGCTCATGCCGGAATCACCGGCATCCAGTGGTCGGGCTTGAACAAGACGCTTCTGGCAATCGTACTGTCACCTGCAATCGGCATGTTCCTGGCGATGCTGATCATGCTGATAAGCAGTTGGGCGCTGCGCCGTTCGCAGACCGGAACGGCCGAGAAGAAGTTGCGTGTGCTGCACCTGATCTCTTCCGCAGCCTATTCTGTCGCCCACGGACTGAACGATGCGCAGAAGACGATGGGGATCATCACGGTTCTGCTTTACTCGACCGGCTATCTTAGCGGCGAGTTCGCAGTGCCGCACTGGGTGGCGATCTCTTGTTATGTCGCCATCGCGCTGGGAACGATGACGGGTGGTTGGCGAATCATCGAAACGATGGGCACCCGCATCACCAAGCTTTCCCAGCACCAGGGATTCAGTGCGTCGCTTTCCGGATCTATCGTAGTATTCCTGGCATCGATCCTGGGTATTCCGGTTTCCACCACTCACACCATTACCGGCGCTGTGATCGGCGCCGGAACCGCGCGCCGCGCTTCTGCCGTTCGGTGGGGCGTTGCGCAAAGCGTGGTCGTGGCATGGATAATCACAATTCCTGCTTCTGCCGCGGTTGGCGCCCTATTTTACCTTCTGACGCGCTTGTTCTGAAAATATTAACCATCCAAACTGGGCAAAACCGCGCGCCTATGGATTTCTGGAAATAATAATACAGCAGCTGCAAATATTTGCCGGCGACCTACAATTACCTGCCATACGAAAATACCGCCGCGGTTGTTTACCAACCCTTAGTACAATGTGCGGCAGATACTTCTGCATGGCAGGATTACAAGCAACTCTTTATCAGATCGATCGCGGCGCGGAACGTCTGAACGTTGAGCGTCCGTCCACTCTGCGCGGCCGCGATGGGAAGCCCGTTGACGCCACGATAGAAGATCTTTCGATCACCGGCTGTCGACTGACACTCCCTGATAGCGAGACTATCGGGGAATATGTCATGATCGGTCTTGCGGGCGTCGGCATCCGCAGCGCGCAAGTAATATGGTCAGAAGCAAACAATATCGGCTGTGCCTTCGACAAGCCTCTGACAGCTGCTGAGCTGGAAACAGTCCAGGTTGCCCAGACTGTGGCAGCAGGACACTTTCCAGCACCTCCTGTACTTATCCTGCCCAATTTGGAAGACATTGCCGAAACGCCCAAGCTTCCGCTTCACATGCGGGTTGGCATCATTATTGGTCTGGCACTCGCATCCTGGGTATTAGTCGGCGGCTTTGTCGCCGCAGGTTACCTGCTTTTCGCAAACTGACCCGGCGCAAGCCCCTACACTTCGCACATTTGCTGGCAGCCGGGTCTATCACCACTGCTGTGATCGCCTTCACGTCTGAAGATCACATCTGAGTGATCCTCACTTCGGTGATATTCACCCCTCGGCCGGCAATATCCGCCGCCGTGAAACAAAGATGTGGCGCAGTGCCCGTCGGCAACGTGAGCGTCATAGTCGCAGCCGTTACACTACTGCTGTTAAGGTTCAGACTTGTGCTTTCGCCATTGAACGGCAGCAAGTTGCCTGAACTGGTCGAGCCACTTGCGTCCTTCAGGACATAGACGACCAGACTGGTTGCGGCAGTGACAGTGCTATAGTCGATCTCAATCCCATACAGCGTTTCACCATCCGTCACCGCGCCGGTCAAAGGCCGAACCCAGCGGTTGGCCCCGACTGGCGCGGAGCCCGCACGAATTTCCCACGCGCCGGCGTTCAGCACTGAAGTTGTGGTGGTGCCCGCGCCCGTGTGCGTGCGGATGTAGGCATCGGGGATCGACCCAGCCCCGTCGAATGTGTCAGTAATCGGATCGAACCCGGGCATCGGATCGGGATCAGTCTTGCGGAACGCAATCGTTCTACTCATACCCAATGTACCGAGCGCTGCACCTTGGGTGGATTTGTAAACGTAGTGCTTAAGCCGGTCGCTACCGTTGTTAATTACGCTGTTGGTCAGACCCCCTGCGTTTATGTCAATTTGATCAGAGCCGATCTCGATTTCGTAACCAGTTGTACTCTGCCGCAAGATACAACTCGTCGCTGATCCGATGTTGTAATTTGCCGTTCCCCTGCCGTCTTCAAATGTCTCGCCGCCATCAGTACTGTAATGGGTGAAACCATTACCGATCATCATCGACAGATAGACAGAGTAGAACGCAACCGTGCTCGTGTAACTGATCGATCCGGCGAGATTGCCGTCGGGCTGGATGTCCATTTCGTAGACAACGTTTGCAGTTTGCCCGGTCGGCCAAGTGATCGTTGCATCGTACCCGAAGGAAAAGGACGAAACATATCTCGCCGTGGAAAGGTCGGGCATGGATGAGGAATTGATGACAATGCCTCCGTGATAGTGTCCGCCGAAAATCCCGGGGCCGAAGTTGCCCTGCATCGCGCAATCGACGGAACCAATATCGCTATGCAACGTGGCTAACGGACTAGTCGGGTCATCTTCAACATCTCGAAGGTGGTTTGTACCTCGCCGTCTCCAACCACCGAACGGAGTACCGATGCTGCTTGTGGGCGTCTCGGTGCTGGAGCCATTCTGATATCCCAGCTCATAGCCGATCGCCCCCATTTCGTGAGGAGCGATAACGAACGCACTGGTTTCGCTCACGGGAAAGATGCGGAATGACCTTTCGCGCGCGGCACGCATTCGATGTGGTGCCAGAGCAAGGCCGATACCAATCCCCGCCATCAATCAAGTACCAACAGATCAGAAGCCGTTGTCCCGTCGGCAAGGATCATGGTCGCACGAAACGGGATCAGAGATCCGGCGGGAACATTCTTCCAGACAACCTCATCCCCGACAGCGCTTCGAGTGGTAATATCACCTGCCCCACCAACATAGATCGCGCGCGGAACAAAAGGGAGTTCCGTATCGTCGCTGGGATGAACCTCCGCAGCACGAGTTGCCGGCGCAAGGATGCCGGGGACATGATGTTCAAAACGATCTTGCATGAAGCCACTTCCTATTCTTGCTAGAAAGTAACCGTATTGGCACAAATCCTACATTGCAACGACCGCGATCATGAGGCAGATTTATCCACTGATCTCCGCTGTTCGTCCAACATCGTGTAAATAAGCGCCAGCGTCAGCATGTGGAACAAGTTGGACAACATATCGGTATTAAATAGTACCGATTCGGTTACATTGATTCCAATGAACCCCACAAGCAGCGATGACAGAAGTGCCACATCCTTCCCATCGATCCTGGATGAAAGAATTCTGACCAGCGGGATAATGAACGTTGCGACCAAAACCAAAATGAGGCCCGGCAAACCAACCTGGGCCCAGGTATCAAGATAACCGTTGTGGGCCGTGAGCACCTCTCTCACCCATTCGTGCCCGGCCGTTTGAAATATCGGGCTCACATCGCCCACTGCCCAGAAGGCACCATAGCCCGTGCCGAGCAACCAGTGGGTCTGCAAGTATACGAAAACCGAACTCCAAATCGCGCCACGCCCCGTGAATGCCTCTGGATCATCAAGCGCGTGAATGAAGGGTGCGACCAGTGAATCGCTATAGAAAACAATAACCGCGACAAGGTAGCCTGCCAAAGGGATGAGCAGATAGCCCAGCCGCCGCACATATCGGGCGATGAACCCGAAAAGCAGCGCAGCTCCCACCACCCCCATCGACGTCTTCGATTGCGTCTTATAGAGCAGGAACGCGGCCGCAAGCACTACCAGCAGCCTGAACACATACTGCATTATCGGCGAGCGACGGGGCTCCGGAAATCGACCGAATACGAAAAACAGCATGACGATCATGCAGAACTGGCCGCACATATTTTTGTCGATGAATAAACCGCGCCAAGTTCCGCCGTAAGTCTTCTCGGTAAGTACAACCATATGTTGGACACCTACCGAAGGTAGCGCCAGACAAACCGCTATACTCCCCACCAATGCTGCCACCAGTGCGATGCGGATCACTGTGATCGATCGCTTAGTCCCTAGTTGGCGAACCAGCAAAAATGCGGCCATGGTCCCGACCGAGAGCAGGCCGACGCGGCGGACGGAAATAGCCGGCGCCAGAGACCAGGCAACGCTTAACCAAGCCCAGAGGAGTGCAAGCGTCAGACTCGCAGGCAACACAAGAAGCCGGCTCGGCACCTTCCATGCCCGCACTCCCACCATGGCAAGCAAGAGAGCGCCGATAAAGGCTGCCTGATTTATGAGATTTCCGCCGCCGCTGGCCGCATCGAACCCCCCGGTCGCAAGCCCGGATTTTCCGAACAGCGTAACCAGCAGCAGTAACGCCAGCGCCGCGTAGCCGATCATGGGTTTATGGGCCCCGAAGTGGATCAAATGGGGCTTTCCCTTGGGCAGAGCGGAGCGTAAGTTCATGCCAGCGCAACCCATAACTCACTACGAACTGCGCTTCAACGACTCGTAAGAACGAAGGCCCGTTCCGGAGAGGAGCATGCCATGACGTTTCCCACAATTCGCACCTTTAGGGTGAAGGGGCCGTTAACCACAGATCTAAACAAGGAATAGATATCGAGGCACATAAACAGATGTCGTACTGGTCTGGAGACCCTCCGTGCGACAGCGACCCTTTCTTGTATTCTGCGGTGCCCTTACGATTGCTGGCAGCGGCCTACCGGCAATCGCAGCTGAGAAGCCTGCCTTCATTTCATTTGGCGACAGCGCCGATGCACCCGCGGGCTACATCGAAATGTGCCAGCGAGACCCAGTGCTTTGCCAGCCTCTCAGCGGGCACGCTCCGCTGTCGTCCGCGCCCGCTATCAGCGAAATTGCACCTGCTCCCATCACAACAGAGGCAGCTGAACGCTCAGACAACGTATGTGGTGCGGCCGAAAAACCTACGTCTGAGTGCAGCGCTGGTGTGATGCCTGCCTATTTCTTCACCGCAAGTTTGGCAGGGAAAGACCTGACGAAACGGAAGAAGAAAATCACGGCGTTGGAACGCAAAACCCGCCGCTCGCTTGCACGGACAGTGCGCACCGTTAACCTCACTGTAAACCGATCCGTGCGCCAGCGCAGCGATTTGCAAATTTATGGAACGGACGAATACTGGCAACCTTCGGGTATCGGTTCGTCGGCAACCGGTGACTGCGAAGATATTGCGCTTCAGAAAAAATTGCTTTTGGTCGAAGCAGGCTTTCCCGCCGAGCGCCTGTTTCTCGCCGTAGTGTTCCGCAGCGGCGTTGGCTTGCACACCGTGCTGGTAGCCCGGCTGGATGAAGGCGATGTCGTGTTGGACAGCGCGGCACAGCCAGTCTGGAACTGGCGAAAAACGCCTTATAGCTGGCTGCGCGTCCAGTCGCCCGACGATCCAATGCGGTGGCATCGGGTAGGTGCCGGCTGACCCGCCTTGCGCTGCAACAAATTGTAGTCCAAACAGCTCGATCTGCTAATTCAGGCTGTTAGACACAATTGGTAATCTCAGATTACCGATGCCGGCAAGGTTGATATATTCCGATGAACTCAGAGGAAGCGTCGGTATTTGTCCCACTTCCGATCAAGGATCCGCGCCCCAGAACGCTCTGGTTAGCACTGGGATCTCTGCTGTTCATCATAATGCTGGCGGTGGTCGGCGCCGTTGCGGCACTTACCGGAGCCCAAATTCCGTTTTTGCCTTCGTCTACGGACAGTGCTGACGGACAGTCAGCTAGACAATTCCTGAATGCGCCACCTTTGCCGAAGATCGCACCGGTCGAATACCTCAAGGTCGCGCCGGAAACTGCAAAACAGATCAATGATGCGGTTCCATTCACGAAAGATCCGGTGCCGGCAGCGTCGCCCCTCTTCCTGAAATTTACGACCCCGGCAGATCAGCAACGCGCCGTGGACTGCCTTGCCGCCGCTGTCTGGTACGAGGCAGGCAACGATCCGACAGGACAAAGCGCCGTTGCACAGGTGGTAATCAATCGCATGCGCCACGGGGCCTTTCCGAACTCTGTCTGCGGCGTGGTATTCCAAGGTTCGGAACGAAAGACCGGCTGCCAATTCACGTTTACGTGCGATGGCTCGATCATCCGCAGGCGCCCTGCTCCTGCCATGTGGTCTATAGCCCAAGGTATCGCGCTGACCGCCCTGCGGGGCATGGTTTTCTCCCGCGTAGGCTGGGCAACCCACTATCACACGGACTGGGTAGTACCCAACTGGAGCTCCAGTGTGGACAAGGTTGCAGCGATAGACACTCACCTGTTCTTCCGCTGGCGGGGTGCAAACGGCAAACCGAGAGCTTTTCACAATCGGCACACCGGCGTCGAGCCCCGCATTCAAGGGATGACCGGCCTTTCACTAGCCCACGGAGAGACGGCTGACGGCCCAGCTATTGCCGAAGCGAACGGGGCGGCTGAACTGGCATCGCTGTCACTCCCGGTCGATCACCCTCCAGCCGTTCCAGAGGTCAACCTTCGCGGCACGGCGTTGGCGCGGGCCAGCACGAGTGAGAACCTTTACGTCATCAAGCTGGATTCGGGTCAGCTAACCGGTTCGACCGCACTGATTGGGGTCGAACTGTGCTCCAGCGCTCGCGCAGCGTGCACGGTAGCAGGGTTTGTCGGCACACCGGGACGCGCCGTCGCAAGAACAATGGGCAAAGTGGAATTTCCGGACCGGCTGCCGGACTTCTACTATTTCGTCGATCGTTCCCGTGGCAGGGAGCGCATCCTGTGGAACTGCAACATCGCTTCCCGCCCCAATCAGAGCCAGTGCATGCCGCACGACTTCCGTGCTGACGGCTGAAAACGCCAACGTCCTTCAGAACGGATTGAATCCCCGGGCAGAACTTGCGCCGTTACGGTCGCGCGCGGGTGGAAGCGCGCTGAGGGTTCGACTGAGGATTCCGCTGGCGATCTAAGTTGCGCCAGACGAGCGCCAACGTGAAACACAGGAATATTTGCATAATCTCATCCCTGTAAAACAGCGTCGTCTCGGTGAGATTGTGGCCGGCGCAAAACACCAGCAACGACAGCAAAAGCGCTCCCGCACCGCGTGAGATCCGTTGAGTGGCAAGCAATTTTGTCATAGGCCAAATCAGCGCGACAAAAACGACAAAGACTGCGCCCGGAATGCCGATCTGCACCATCAGATCAATATAGCCGCAATGGGCGGTCGCAATCAGCGACACCCAGTCCCGCGTGTAGTGATAGATCGGGGAATTAGGGCCAGCGTTCCAGAATCCCCCATACCCAACGCCGAACCAGGGATGTTCCGCCACCGCACGCAAAACAACCGTCCAGATGTGGACGCGCCCGGAAAAGCCAAGAGGATCAGCAAAAAGGCCGGCAATTTCCGCGCGGTACGAGAAAGCGGCAAAGTAAGCGACAATGCCAAGTACCGCCACGGCGGGCACCAGCAAAAGGCGGTAAGCCGGGTTATATCGGATGTAGATAACGCCGCACAGGACTGACATCGCGAGAATACCCATCGATGTCTTGGACATCGATTTGTAAAGGCAGAAAAACGCAGCAGCGAGAACCAAATAGCGGACAGCAGGGTGAATGCGCTTTGCATCGAATAAGAAGGCCAACACCGTGACCGCGCTCACCGATCCCACGTGGTTCTTATGTAAAAGAACCCCGCGCCAAGCCCCCACCAGCCCTGCCCCTTCAAGCGAATCGTACTGATGGACGCCCACTGCGGGTATGCCCAGAGCGGTTACATAATTCAGTATCAAGACGCCCACCAGAACGACCCGCAAAGCTTGCAGTACGTCCTGAGGGTTTGATTGACGCACGATCATAAAGATCGTCCACATCGACACTGTGATCAGTGCGACACGTCGCGCAGAAATCGCCGGGTCTGCAGACCAGGTTATACTGATCCAACACCATGCAAGTGCAAGTGTCAGCACCAACGGAAGCGCGAGAAGCTCCTTTGGCCTCGCCCAAGGCTTGACGTAGACCAGCATTGTCAGCGCAAGCAGCACGTAGATCACTTGGCGGACCGGATTTCCATCTCCGGTGAAGCGTTCCGGCCGGAAGCTCAGCATTGGCCCGACAAGCGTCAAGATCAGCAATGCCACCGCCACGACCGAAACCACGTTCATCCACCGCGATAACCGGATTTTGCGCACGGGCAATGCGGAACCGGGCGGACGGTATCCGGCGTTAGCGAGCGAGTGCACCATGTTAACGGGATCGCTCTCAGCCATGAATTCCGCTCGCAGTGCGCATTCCATTGTCGATGGAGCGCGTATCCTTGCGTTTGCCGATCCGGCGCAAAATGCTCAACAATGGGCGTTCGATAATCATGTGGAAGACAACGCCAGCCACCACCGAAGTTGTCAGCACGATCAGAAACACAGCCTGCTCCGGCAGCATGCCGAAAAAGAACTTATGGTTAATGGCAGCCATGACCGAAATCACCGGCGAGTGAACAAGGTAGACGGCATAGCTCGCATCGCCCAGCAGCCGGAGTGTCGCAGGAAACTTTAGTGTCCGAACCCGCTCCACAATTATCGCGCCCAACATGAGGCCCGCGAAACCGATGCCAAGGCCAATCTGCACCCATTCAGCCTCTTGGCCCGCAGGCGTGCTCATCTCAACGATCCCGCTCGCAAACAATGCCAGCAGAATGAGCGAGCCCGTGACGAGAATGGCCATCCCGGCCCGTGGATCGTGAATGCGATGAAAAAGGAAATAGGCGCCAGCGCCCATAGCGAAATAGAGGTTCCAGACTTGCGTCAAAAGATTGTTGGCGTCGCCCAGATAAACGCCATTGTAGAGAATGGCAGCCAGCCATCCAACACATAGCGCAATACCAAGCCTGCGGTTCAGGATGAGCACCAGAAACGCCGCATAAAACACGATCTCATACGCCAGCGTCCACGCAATCCTCAGCGGGAATTCCGGCAATTCGCCTACCCGTACCAACATGTAGGACAGGAAGAGATTGACCGTTCCCCACGAAAAATCAGGGTGTCCGATGCCGATGGCCGCTGCCACGATATAGGCGGTCAGCGCGACCCAATATAGCGGATAGATACGGACGAACCGTCGCCAGATGTAGTTCCCTGCCTTGCGCGGCTGCCCGATGTCACGGACGTGGGCATAGAAGATGATGAACCCGCTCAGGACGAAGAAGAAGTTTACGCCTGTCCAACCGCGGGAACTGACCTCCCTGAACACGTCTATCGACCCGTAGACAGACTGCCGCAGGATGAGGTTCGTGTGATAAACGGCCACCGCCAAAGCGGCCAGCCCTCTCATCACCTGAAGAGAATCCAGCGTGCGCCGATTTGTTGGACTGCTATCAGTAGGGAGTACTGCGTCCCCAGTGCCGCTCATCCGAGGAACTTCTCATAAGCGGCGAGCATCGCGGGATAGCTAGCTTCGGTTCCCAACTGCCAGGACAGCGCCGACATCCGCGAATACTCCCCATCATCATCCAGCACGCGCCCAATGGCATCGGCCAGCCCTTGCGCATCATCAGTCGCAACCAGCTTTGCGCTCAACGTGCCGTCGGCGGCCGTTACGCCTTCCACTTGCACCGGGACATCGGAGACAACCAGCGGCAAACCTAGCTTCGCCGCTTCCACCAGTGCAAGACTATGCCCTTCGAACAAGCTTACTTGAACAAACATATCTGCTTCTGAGAGAATCTTGAGAGTTTCCTCGCGCGGGCGATGACCGAGAAATTCGACATTTTGCTGAGCGCCCACTTCGCTTCGCAGTGCAGCCAACATTTCCCGATCAGGGCCGTCTCCCACGATCTTGAAGTTCACGTCCTTCAACAAGGCGGCTGCGCGGATCAGCAGAGGATAGTTCTTTTGCGCTGCCAGTCGCCCTGTTGCCACGACCGTTCGCGATCTTACGCGGCGGGGCATCGCTGTCGCGGCTAGATCAGCCAGCAAAGCCTCGATCCGCGGAGGCAGTGCGTTATGCACGGTTACCCGCTTGGCTCGGTAGGTTGCTCCCTTCTCATCCAGTGAAGATGCAACCGTGTTTGATACACTAACAACGGCCTGCACAGATGAAAGCGATCCGGCGAGGCTGTCCAACACGTTGAGCAACGGATTATGCGTTTGAACCGGGGAATGGTGCGAAGTTACAACGCGCGTGCGTCCGCCTGCCAGCCAGGCACATGCCGCCGCCAGAACATTCGCAGCCGGCAAAGCAGTGAACACAATCTGCGGTGCATCGCGGCGAAAATGCTGGATCAGGCCCCAGACCATCTTGACCATTGCCCAAGGTTTCGTCGGCCGATTTTCCACGACATAGCTCCACGGAAGATGGTCTGCCGTTTCGCGAATAGTCGCTCGATATGGATACAGCGCGGCCAGCGTCACGCGATACCCATTGTCATGAAACCCCTCAGCCAGATTTGCCCAGATCTCTTGAGCGCCGCCCGCCGACGAATGAGACACAAGAAACATCACGCTCGGAGCCTCAGATCGAGGTGCCTCATTCATTGCTGATCCGATTCCTTCTTCAGTAAGGCCAGATCGGCCATTTAGCGCTATATTCAGCGGCAACGTGTTATTTCCCCTCCCATGACCTGCATGGAGAGTGGGTTTCAATGAAGTGAGATGGTCACCCGGCCCCCGGTATATCGCATCTGCAATAAAATACGATTGTCGTTATTGTAGTCAACGACATACGAACCATTCCGTGCCAAGGCAGCCGAATGTTGACCGGAGCGACTCGTGCCTACAAAAGTTGAGATGACAGCAACCGCCCTGCGCGGAGAGGCTCCCACCTCATCTCTCACATCACCACTATCTTCGTCTGCTCTCCGTCGACTGGATGGACTGCAAGTCGGACGAGCTGTGGCAGCATGCGGTGTGGCGATAGCACACGCAGTCACGCACTTCTACGGCGGCGGCTTCGGGATCTGGGCAATGATCGGCCAGTTTGGCGTTATCCTCTTTTTCGTCATCAGCGGCTTCATCATGGTGCTGACGACTGGAAGGGGAAGTTTCCGCCCCGCCGATTTCCTGAGCCGCCGAGTTCGCAGAGTTGTGCCGATATACTATGTGGCTATTTTGGTGCTCGCGATAGGAACTCTGGTGGTTCCAACCGCTTTTGCGCGTACGGCCTTTGACGTGCCCTACATTATAAGCTCACTACTGTTCCTGCCGACATATGACCCGTCCGGATCTGGCCAAATCGTCCCCTTCTTCAAACTGGGCTGGACGCTGAATTATGAAATGTTCTTTTACGTCCTGTTTGCCGCACTCTTTGCGTTGAACGCATGGCAGCGTGCTTTTGTGCTGGTATCGATCCTTTCCGCCCTGATTGTTGCAGGTTGGTTATTCGATTTCCATTCGGCTGCGCTGGTGTTCTATACGCGGATTGCGACCTTGGCTTTCGCCTTTGGTTCATTGCTAGGGGTGTTTACCCTATACAATCCGGAAAAGGTATTAAGGGCCAGCAGCACGCACATCATGGCAGCTGCGGCCATTTGCGTCGTAATTCTTCTGTGGCTGTTTCGTGATGATTATGATGTCATCCGCGACAATCCCTCAACAACCTTTTTACTTAGCATCGCCGCGACGCTGACCGTATTTTTCCTGGTCTCTTTCATAGACGGTCGGACAATCACTCTACACCCTGTAATTCTGTACCTCGGTGACGCGAGTTACTCGATCTATCTCTTCCACATGTTTGCCGTGGGGGTTATGACTGCCGTTGCACACCGCCTGCCTGACTATCTCATCTATCCTGCGCTCGCACTATCCGGCTTGATCTCGATTTTGACCGGGGTGGTGGCTTACTGGCTTATTGAATCACGCTTCAATCAATGGTTTCGCTTTCGTCGCCCACTGACTGCTGCGCAGATTACAGAAGCTCCCAATTGTGAAATCGGGAAATGACGCCTCGGCCGCAGCCTGCGAATGTGCCGATATGATACAACGACCCATCTCCGCGGTTGTGACTGAAGCCCGAGTTCGTTAAATCCCCCGTAAATCTACCAGTTAGAGACAGGATCAGATGAAGCTGCATTTGCTAATAACCGCCCTTTTTGCGTTGGTTTTGACGGCGTGTGCGCCTCAGGCTGTCACCTCTCCGGGTGAGCGTGTTGCGTCAGTTACGTCGCTCGAATCAGTCTACCAACTCGGTGTTGGCGACCGGGTAAAAATGACGGTTTACAATGAACCCGGCCTTTCCGGAGAGTTCGCCGTCAACGATGCTGGCAATCTTGCCCTGCCCCTTATCGGTGATGTCCGCGCCATAGGGAGCACGACGGAGCAAGTGGCACGCGTCGTCGAAACGATGCTGGCAGCTGGTTACCTTCGTGATCCTAAGGTCAGCATGGAAGTGGCGGTCTATCGCCCATTCTTCATTCTTGGCGAAGTGAAGGCCCCGGGCCAATATCCGTTTGCTAACGGACTTACGGTACTGAACGCTGTCGCCACTGCCCAAGGCTTCACCCCGCGCGCGCAAAAAAGCGTGGTTTTCATTCGTAAATTCGGTGAAGACACAGAGAAGGCTTATCAGATTACACCGGATCTGAAGGTATTTCCCGGGGACACAATCCGCTTCGGCGAGCGATATTTTTGATATTGCTGGCACAAAGCTGGATTATTCTAATTTAATACATTATTAACTTTGAGTTTCAGGGCCAGGGAGTAGATAGCCATGAGTGGGATTAGCGCTGACCGCGGAAAGCTGATTGCGACCGGCATAGTGATCGCAGGCTGTCTCTGCTCGTTCGCGAGCTTCGCACAAGTTAAGCGGGCGCCTTACCTGTACGACAATTGCCCTCAGACTCTTCGTATGTCGGTGAGTGAGCGGCAGGCGGCAGTGAACGCACTGGTCGCCAGCATCCGCGGCGAAGTCGCAAAGCTTTCTTCCAACGCTTCGGCTCAGGACATTGAAGCCGCCATCGCATTTGCTTTCAGCCAGGCTAATGCCCCCGCAGACATCGCTGTCATGGCGATTGCTGCGATGGAAAGTGATGCGAGCCTCACGAACAACATTCGCCGCGCGTTGGGCAACGCACGGCTAGCTCTCGACACGTGTGGCAGCGGCGTGGGTACGGCAGCTATTAATGGCGGCGCCAACAACTTCGGCGATGCATTCCTGTCCTCGCCTGTATTGGGTGTCGGCGGAGGCGGGTCTTCAAACTACACAACATAACCACGCGTTCGGCAGGGGGCCTGAACGCAAATAATTCATTAAACTTATGATGTTCGGAGCCTTAAATGCGGTTTAATCGGCTTGTCGTATCGCTGTTGACGACGTGCGCTGTCAGCTACTCTGTTACTGCCATGGCGCAGGACAGTTCTGTCATAATTTCTCGTCCTCTGGAGCTGGATTACGATCGCGGCCGTAATGAAACCGTGCTCGAACGGTACCGGCCAGAATACGCGCAGATCGGTGTTCGTTCCGGTGGCATGACAGTCTATCCGCAGATCCAAGCCGGCATTGGTTACACCGACAACGTTTATCGCTCCGAAACGAACGAGCAATCTGACGGTTTTGTATCGGTCAATCCATCGATCAGGGCGCAGTCAAACTGGTCCCGGCACGAGCTTCAGATTTCGGCGGGAGGAAGGTTCGACCGGTATTTTGACGCGAGCGCACGAAATGAAAGCGGTTATTACGTCCGCGGCCTGGGCCGTGTCGATGCAAGCGAGACACTATCGTTCGTGGCGGAAGGTCAGGTTGGCAAGACCTATGAATCGCCCTTTTCCTCGGGCACGGATGCCGCTTTGGTTGGCATTTCCAACTATGATTATAATCAGCAGGGCGTCCGCGCGATCGCGACGTTCTCACGCAACAAGTTCACGCTCGGCTATTCGCGGTCGGAATATGATTTCAATCCCATTGAGCTGGGTAACAATACCTTCATCAGTCAGGCAGACCGTGATCGCGTAGTGCACAGCGTCGCCGGTCAGGTTGAAAATGCTCTCTCGCCGGATACAGCGTTATTTGCACAACTAAGCTATGCGCGGACTAACTACGAACGTTCGCTGCTAAATGGCTTGGAAAACCGCGATTCCGATGGATACCGCGCACTCGTTGGGGTCAACATGGACCTTTCCGCGTTGCTCCGTGGCGCCATTGGAGTGGGGTACACTTGGCGTCAGTATGATTCACCGGTGTATGGCAACGTCGACGGTTTCTCGGCAGAAGCGAAGCTTGAATATTTCATGTCGCAGCTCACCACCCTCACCTTCGGTGCGCGAAGGCTTCTCGAAGATTCTAACTTCGATGCGATTGGAGCGTATTTTGACAACCGCGTCTCGTTCCGGGTGGATCATGAGCTGTTGTACAACCTTCTCCTCGACGGTTCAGTGTCGTATGCGCGGCAAAATTACATTGGTTCAACGCGGCGGAATGACATCGCTCAGGGATCTGCTGGAGCCCGCTATCTGATTTCCCCGAGGTGGGAAGCGGGGCTTCGCGGACAATACTCCTATCGAGACCGGAGCGGTTTGAACTACGACGGGAAACTCAACGAGTTTCGTGTCGCCACCTCCCTCACTTTTAAGTACTAAGGCTTATGTTGCAGCGCAGCAGAGATTCGGCGCCCGGCGCCAGCCAACATGCGGAATCCGCGGGATACGAAGCGCGTCTGAGTGATCTCGTTCTATCCCTGAAGGGCATTCTGCGTCGTCGATGGCTGACCTTGGCAATCGTCACGGCAACCGTCATGGCGATCTTCCTCACCTTGATAATGCTGATGCCCGCCAGCTATCAGGCGGTATCGAGGGTGCAGATCGATCCCATGCGGGATCCAACATTGCCTGTTGCGACCAACGTTCAAGCAGATCTTGGTTCGGAAGCGATCGAGACAGAAGTTACGATCCTCAATTCCGGGGAGCTGGCTCGTAAGGTTGTGCATAAGCTCAATCTCCAGCGCGATCCGGAATTCAATCCCGCGCTGAAGGGTGGCAAAGCTGCAGAATTGTCGCCCGAAGAGCAATTCGCTGCGACAGCTTTGGCCGTCCAGAAGAAGATTGCGGTCGGTCGCGATCGGATGACGTACATCATCAACATCGCATTCACGTCCGACGATGCACAGAAATCCGCCACTATTGCTAACACTTTTGCCGAAACCTACATTTCGGAGAAAGTCGGCAGCCGCGTGGGGACTGCAGCGCAACAAACAGAGTTCTATCGAAAACGGCTGACCCAGCTTGCCAACGAAGTGCGCGCAGCAGATTCCGCTGTCGCGGCATACCGGGCACGCGCCGGTATCGTTGAAGGCATGGGCAACAGCACCGTCGTCGACCAGCAGATCGCACCGCTTTCTTCACAGCTCGCTACGGCGGAATCCGAAGCTGCTGAAGCTCGCGCCAATCTCCAAGCCGCTCGTTCCCAGATTGCGCGCGGCGGGCTCGACGCCGTTTCCGCCGTTCGCGGTTCTCCGGTCGTTTCAGACCTGCGCCGCCAGCGCGCAGAAGTCCTGCGTAACATGGGCGAAGTCCGAGCGCGCTATGGGGAACGGCACCCGGAAAGCATCAAGGTCAATGATCAGCTTGCGGCCCTAGACCAGCAAATCAAGGACGAAGCACAGCGCGCCATTGGCTCGCTTGAAGCCGAGGCACGTGCGGCCGATGCGCGCGTAGCGAGCCTGCGTGCAACGATGCGCCGCGTGCAGGGTGAACAATCCTCCAACACACGCGCGGCGGCGACGGCAAATACGTTGGAACGTGAAGCCGAAAGCAAGCGCGCAGCGTATGACCGCCTTGCGGAATCCGCTCAGCGGTCCGAGCAAAATGTCAGCAACACAATCGCGCGAGCGACGATTGTCGATAAGGCTGTTGCACCGTCTAGTCCCACCTCGCCAAACCGGCCTCTGCTTGCGGCTCTGGCTCTCATTGTCTCGCTTGCAACAGGTGCCGCAACGATCATCGTGCAAGAACTGCTTGTCGCCGGGATCAGGAGCGTTGCCGATTTCCAATCTCAGATAGGGCTGCCGATTATCGCCTCCCTCCCCGCGGTGAAGAAAGGTGCCCCCAGCGATCTCGTGGTCGACCGCCCTGGCTCGATGTATGCTGAATCCGTGCGGATCGCGCGAACGGGTCTGGCGAGACTGCAGCCCCCGGCCAAGACAATCGCCATCACCTCGGCTCTCCCACAAGAAGGCAAGTCTACCACTAGTGCTTCACTCGCGCGGGTGTTTGCCGCTGGTGGAGAACGTGTGCTTCTGGTCGATTGCGACGTGCGACGCGCAGGGCTTAATCACTCCATTCCCACAAGCTCGAGCGCGAGCGCGCCCGGCTTACTGGATGTGCTCTCGGGTAACGCCAAGTTCGATGACGCGCTGATTCCCGACCGGGTTGAAGGGCTGGACGTGATCTATGTGCCCGAACCCCGTCCCACCGCCGATGACCTGTTCGAACAGCAAATGGAGCCATTCCTGGCTCAGGCCCGGGAAAAGTACGATCGCATCATTCTCGACCTGCCTCCGCTGGGTGGATTGGCCGACGGACGCATAATCGCTCCGCTTGCTGACGCTACCC
This sequence comes from Novosphingobium sp., assembly GCA_045629505.1. Taxonomy (GTDB): domain Bacteria; phylum Pseudomonadota; class Alphaproteobacteria; order Sphingomonadales; family Sphingomonadaceae; genus Novosphingobium. The sequence goes on along the minus strand of JAZQRJ010000043.1, from coordinate 8,569 downwards.
TTTTGGTGGTCCGGTGGGGCTCCACGCCCGCGTCAGCGCTGGAATCTGCGGCACACTGGCTGGAAGCGGATGGAGCGAACGTGGCAGGCGCTGTGTTCTCAATAGTCGATCCGAATTCGGAAGCGATGGGCGGGCTCTACTACTCATCGAAGTACGGCAACTACTATCAAGCTGACTGATCCGACTGGAATAACTAATGGTCCAGTCAGCAACGCGATCGCGCATTCCGCTCGCGACTGTCGCAGTATCGGTGCTAACCCTGATTTGCTGCGCGTATGTCATCGTGCAGGAAATCGAGGTTCGCGACTGGGCCAAGGCGCTGCATCGCCAGCAGCTCTCCATAGCTCGCGGAGAGCCGCCTCCAGCGGTCGGATTGCAGGAACCGTCCAATTCGCCGCGAGCGCTTGTTCAGGCGGCTATGCTGAAGGCCAACCTCGCCAGTCTTCAAGAAGGGCATCAAAGAGACGCTCTTCTTGGTCAGGCCAAACAACATCTCGATAGAGCCCGGGCCCAGCGTCACCTTTGGGGAGAGGCAGAAATCGTCGCAGCGTACATCGCTTCGCTTGGGGGGCCCGGACAAAGTGAAGAGCTGGATCGCGCACTTGCCCTGAGCTATCAGTACGCGCCCTACCTGCGCGGTTCGGCGCCCTTCCGCATCCGGCTGGGGCTTGCACGTTGGGACGCGCTGTCGGATCCGATACGCGAGCGCCTGATAGATGAAGCCGTGTGGTACGCCCGGCTTGATCGCGAAACGCGAGAAACGATGTTCACGCTTATCCGGCGAACCGGGGCCTATCGCTCATTTTTCCGTCGGTGGCTGGAGGTTCGCTCACAAGATCGCGACTGGGGTTCCGATCGGGGGCCCACAGCAGACCGGCGATAAATGCCGTAAGCAGCGCCATGGCGGGCACGTCGAGCGCAATGTCTACCATCGCACTCGCTATCGCAATGAACAGGGCTCCTACGATCCCGTCGCTACCCTGCCCCCATTTTAGAGCCGCCCCTCGCTTGACCAGCACCCGCGCTATCAGAATGGCAGCGATAGTGAGCATGGTAAAATAAACCAGGCCGCCGTCGAGCAGGAATTGCAGCACCAGATTGTGGGCCGAATTCACCCTCCACAACCCTTGCGCAAAAATAGGATCGCTCAGAAACTGGGCGTTGAGCGTCTCGAACGCTCCCAAACCATATCCAAACCAAGGAGAGGCAAAGAACAGCTGTGTGTAGTGTGCCCACATCTCTGGACGGTTTGACCGATCCCCCCCTGCCGCAGCGTCCAGTCGATCGAGAAACAGGTCTGAAATGCCCACGGCGAGCATCAGGACCGCGATCACTCCCACGGCGATCAGGATCCAATTGTTAGCTCGTTTGCGCCCGCGACGGCGTAGCTTCGCAATCCCGATTACGCCGATCACGAAAAGTGTGGCGGCACCTGCAGAACGCGATCCGGTGAGAAAGCACGTTGCCAAAAGGACCGTCAGCGCCACCAGATATGCGCTGGCGTGCGCAAGCCTTATCTGTGCAGCTTGCAATCCCGCCGGGCCATCTAACCTGACAGAAAGCAGGCGTGAAAAAGTCAGCGCCGCCATCATACCGCAGTAGGCGCCGGCAACATTCGCATTACCCAGCGTGCCTGTGAACCGGGCATCGGCCCTCACCTGCCAGATCTCATAAGGCAAATCACCGACGAATGATCGCAGCAATATGCCGGCCAGAGCGAACAGCACTGCCAGCACAATCAATGCGTCCACGGTCAGCCCTATGTCCGCACGGCGCACGCCGACCCGCGATCCGCATAGCAGCGCGCAGAGCACCCCGACCACGCCCAACGTCTCTGATAGCATCAAGTCCGGCCTCAGATTCAGATTCACGTCCCAAGGCATAACATTCGGCAATAAGGCCCAGGCCGTGCCGGCAACAACGCAAGCCACGGGCAATGCACGCGCAGTGAAGAAGCCCGGAGACGGCGGCGATACAAGTGTGAGTAAAAGCAGCGCCCCCGCTCCAAACGCGCAGGTGACGGCGTTGCCGAACGCATTGTTCAGACCGTTCAGACCGATGCCCAGACTGATGATAACAGCCACCACGCAAACGATCGCTATCGGCAGGCGAGCGGGCCGGCCTCCTGCGCGGATTTCCCACCCATTCAACACTTGCTTACCTGACACTAAAACACTCTTCTTGCGGCGTCCCATTTACGGGTTTGCAATCAACTGGCTCCCCATAAGTCCAGCTGGAGCCCTGATAACCGAGATAAACCCGTCCGAACACATCCGGATCTGCGCCGATAACAGAAACCTGATCCAGTTTTCCGGTCGGAAAAGTGGCGATCTTCTTCCACGTCGTTCCGCGATCGATCGAACGCCAGATACCGTATTCGCCGGAAACACGGCCAGAGATATACAACGTTGGATAGTCCGTACCCTTCGCAGCCTTGCCAAAGGCGATGTCGTCCACTCGCGTCACTGCGTCCAACGCCTCCCACCGACGTCCGCCATCCACGCTGCGCCGCAGGCGCGTGTCGCCATTCTTTATGATGGAAGACGTGAAGTAGAGATGCCCGGCCTGCCCAGGCACGGCGTGAAGTTTCGCCGCAAAGCCGCTGAAGGGCGCGATTTCCTTATCGTACTCGCGCGTCCAGTTGCGCCCGCCATCGCGCGTTACCCAAAGACCAACAAGCCCCGGATTGGGGCCGTTTCCGCTATGGAACAGATAGAAGGTGCCCGGTAAAACCCGATCCGCCGTCAACAATTTGCGCGGCATCCACCAATCCCCGTGCGTTCCGGTCAGGGGCAGTTTTTCACCCGGCAATACGACGCGGTGCCAGCTTTTCCCGCGGTCCAAAGTGTAGAACGGCGAACGGTAATACGTTGGCGCCCATACGATGTTGTCCGGGTTATCTGACGCCACGGCGATCATTCCAAATGCCATGCGCCACGGATCGTCCGCCTTGGTACCCGGCGGAGTAGGGAGTGTGGCAAACTTGTTCCAAGTACGTCCTCCGTCGGTGCTGAATCCTGCCAGAATTGAATCCCCGTCTTGCGTGCAACAACCGACCCGCGTGTCAGAAGCGTTGGTGACAATGAAAGACGGATTACTGGCGCTGAAATCCAACTGCTGGGCAGCAATCAGCACGCGCGGCTTGGGGCCGAACGTGGTTGAAAACTGATCGAGATCCTCTTTCAAATGGATGCCGAAATCCCACGCGGCAAACAGGGGCGCCCCACCCGGCGGCTGGATCACATCGTTGGTGACCAGTTCCTCAATCCCGCGCGCGCGGGTTATCCACGTCATACGCAAGTTCAAGACTCCCGGTTCGGTGAACATCGGGCCGATACCGGTAGCTAGCCAGAAACGGCCGGGAGTAGCCGGATCGGGCATGATCATGCTTACGGGAATGAAGCTTATGTTGCTGGTCTGCAGCCAGGGCGGATCACCCTCTCCCACTTCCATATTGCGCCACATCGAACGCCAGCTTTCCCCGTCGGCCGAAGTCTGCGGCCTTCCTCCATAGTCAAAGAGATAGAGCCGCCCGTCTCTAGGATCAGCCGTAATGGCCGCGTAGGCAAGGCGCTTAAGATGGCCTGCTTCTGTCAAATCCGTCCATGCGCCTTTGGAATACCGCCAAACGGACTTCGTGACTTCATCCACTGCGTAGAACTCACCCGATGGGGTGAATGTACCCCGCTTCAGGCGCGTTGGCTTTTCCCCGGATCGAGATTGAAGCGGTGTGAAGTGCGCGCCTCCGTCCCGCGACACAAACATTCCAACGCCCGGAACAAATGCCCAAGCCGCCTTGCCCTTTGGCTCGAACCAGAACGATGCACCTACGGTTTGCAGGCCCTGATCATCCCGCAGGTCTGCACTGGCAGGTAACGTGCTGATGCGGCTCCAGTTCTTTCCCCCGTCTTGGGTACGCCATGCTCCATCAAAAGGAGATCCGAAAAAGGCGAGATTTGGGTCCTTGGGGCTGACCGCCAGAAACGGGCCATGCATCCGGAACTTGCCATTAGGCTCAAATTTCATCTGAGGCATACCGCCAGAGGGCAACCAGTTGCGCCCCCGGTTATTGGTGCGGAAGACGGCGCCCTTGATCGCCATGTATATGCGATTGGGATCGGATGGGGCCACGGCTATTTCATAAACACCCTCGTTCATGCCGTTTTGATCACGCGCGAACTCTGGCATTGACCAAGCGGTTACGAGTTGCTCCCACCGGTCCAGATCGGCACGCCAGATATACGCCCCATATACGTCCGCACGCGCCACGAATGTTCGTCCTGTCGCATCAGCGGAAAGGCCGGTAATGAAGCCGCCGCCACCTATCGCTACGGGGCGCCAGCGATAGGTTTCATCAGGAACCGGACCAGTACGCTTTGCCGCTGGTGGAGGAACCGAACCTGATGGCTGGCCGGAGCTTGCACGCGTTTGGAAAAGCGCCATTGATCCCGCGATCAGCGCTAGAGCAAAGATCGCGATGGGCAGGAATGACCTTCGCGCAACAATTCTTCGGACCATTTCGGAAAATTCCCTCACGAACCACCCTTGGCGCAACGAATTGAAGAGCGTGCCATAGCTAAGTCAGCGAAACGAGTTCATTTTCCAAAATTTTTGCCGGAATGGGCTGCATTGCCGATGGATGGGCTCAATTGCAGGCATCCACAGGATCGGAGGCAACTTACGCGCTGTTTCTTTGCGGTGTGGCGAGATCGGCTGTGGCTTGCGGGGGCCGGCGGACCAGATGATTAATAAGCGGCGCCTCTACCAGTCGGTGAACGACAACCCCAAAGGCGGTGGCCAACACGATCGATACCGGGAAAAAGAGTGCGGCCGGAATAACATCGCGATGTGGTGCAGCCATCTTCAGCAACGCCAGCAAGGCGACATTGTGCACAAGGTAAATCGAAAAGGAGGCGTTCCCCAGTTCCATGTTAAGCTTGTGAAACCAGCCTTCTCTCTCTGCTACCTTCAAGGCCATCAGGAACGGAATGATCGCCAGAATGGTAGCCAGGATTGACGCAGTAAACCCCGTGATTTCGCCCACATAGACGTAGATGGCACCAACCAAAGCGCTCACTACCCAAAGGTGGGTCGCGCCAATATTCCACGCAGAAGGCTTGTTGCGGAGCCAGATGATCGCAACGAAGAAGCCAACCGCGAATTGCAGGTTGGCACCGCGCAGGCTGCCCCCAAAGATGGTGGCAACATATTCGAACCAGACGGGATTGGCTTCAGGCAAGCCGGGCGCGAACAGGGCCACCGCTCCCCAAAAAATCAGCGGGGAAGCAAACCAGGCATAAAGAATTATGGGACGCCGCCGCCCGCCCATCAGAAACGCTAGCGCGAAGAGCACATAAAAGAGAAATTCGTGTCGCAGCGACCATGCCACGTTGGGCCGCAATTCCCCAGCTGGCCACACCGCCAAGGTTTTCAGCCCATCGAGCAGCTCCAACTTGCCCGTCGCAATATACGACAGCGCATTGTAACCGATGACACAAAGCCAGAAAAATGGAACAATTCTCACGAAACGGCGGCGAGCATATTTGGACAGGCCAATGACTGGCTCCATCCGCTCATTCAGCGCAACGAGCACGATAATGTAGCCGCTGATTGCAAAAAAACAGGCGACGCCAAATACGCCGAGCCCTTTCAAATTACCGGGCGAAGTTCCGAAATATTCAGGATAGGCCATCATGCCTGCGGCATGCGAAAATACCACCATGACCGCACAAATGCCTCGCAAATACTGTATACCTGGTATGATCGCGTGCTTACCGCCTGCGGAGGCCATCAGGTTTTCCCGTATTTGTGTGACACTGTTGGTTAGGGGATCACGACACGGTCATAACCCTGCTCGATCCGCGTCGTTATATTGCAGCACAGCATTCCACAAAAAATGCGGCCCCGCAAGCAGGGCCGCACCATTAATGTCCGAACGAATTTTAGTGTAGAGTCAAACAATCACGAAGTCGTTGGCGGAAATCATCAACCCGCCCGTGATGGTTGCGAAGTGCACTGCCGCGCCTGTTCCACTCCCATCACCATCGTAATAGACTTTCCCGCTGACATTATCGAAAATGATCCGATCATCAGCGTCCTTAGCAGCCTTTCCAACGACAAATTGGGACGAATTGAGCGCACCCAAGTCCAGCCCTGTGAAAATATCCTGATCAAGCGCGAACTTGTCGATCCTGGTCTGGAACCTGCCAATCTTGTCAACGTCGCCATTTCCGATTGCCGTGTCGAACACGAACGTATCCGCGCCGTTTCCGCCAACCAGCAGGTCGGAACCGAATCCACCGTAAATGGTGGTCTTACCCCAACCCGCGGCGATGCTGTCCACTCCGGAAGTGCCCTCAAGAGTGCGCGAAATTACTGCCCACTTGGCATCATAGTGGGTGGTGACATTTACGCCGTCTGCACCCTCCTGCAAAATTTCCGCACCGGTGAATTTCCAGCTGCCGTCAAAATGGTTGGTGGTGCTGCCGCCTTCCTTGAAGGTCACTTCGTCTGCACTGGCCAGCTTCCAATTTACGTCAAAATGCTGCGTCAACACACTGCCGTTTGCCTTGGTCGTCGTCTCCATCGCGCCAGTGAACCTCCAGTTATTGTCAAAATGCTGGGTAAGCACGCTGCCGTTTGCCTTGGTCGTCGTCTCCGCCGCGCCCGTGAACTTCCAGTTATTGTCAAAATGCTGGGTCAGCACGCTGCCGTTGACCTTGGTCGTCGTGTCCGTCGCACCGGTCAACTTCCAGTTCCCATCGAAATAGCGCGTGTTGATACGGCCATCCGAATAGGTATTCGTGTGCTCAGCGCTGATGAGCTTCCAAGTGCTGTCGAAGAATTGCGTTATCGTCTCGCCGCCGCCCTTCGCCTGTATCTGCTCAAGTCCGAGCAGCTTGCCCTTGGCGTCATAAAACAACGTGTCAGTAGTCACGCCTTTTATAGTTGTTATCTGCGAGCCAACCTTGGAGCCCGCAAACTCATCCCTTTTCGCGACATCCGTCACCGGCTGGGCCTCAATCGGGACAGGCGTTTCCGGAACCTCCGGCACCGGAGGTATGGTGGTGACAGTGGTTCCCGCGCCGGTCACCTCCTTGCGGACGATCGAACCATCTGCCCCATAGGTTTCAAGCGTGAAATCCAGGTTGTTGATGGTCAGGCTGCCGTTGCCGGAGACAACCTCCGCCCCGAGGTGGATGGACGCAAGGTACTCATCGCCCTGCACGATACCCATCGATTTGAAAGCGTCGAACAGCGCAGCGAGATCCAGTGTTCCTTTGGGAATGTCCTTGTCCGTCACAACCGCGACGTAAGTGCCATCGCGATAGATCGTGGCGTTAATGCCATCCTGGGTATAGGTGCCCACGACCTTGCCGTATGCCGGGAAATCGCCGGTATGGACCCAGAACATGATCTCATGCGTGATCGTGCTGCGATCGCCGTACGGCACACTGGTAAGCCAGATGTCATAGGCTACGTTAAAGCCGGAAACGGTTCCCCCGAAACTGACATCGTAATCCAGCACCAGCGATCGAATATCTTGAAGACCAACAGGAAACACCGCTGCCTTATCCGTCGGATTGGACTTGTGGCCTTCCGGCGCTTTCGGACTAACGCCAAAAGACACCTCGGGATATGCCAGAATTACCGGATAGGACTCCGTGCTATAAGGATAGGTCCAAGTGAACGTGGTTCCGCTGGTCATGTCCTGACGGCTGTAAACCGCCTCGAGCGTGTAATCCTTGCCCTGGATCAGGTGGTTTGAGCCCCAGGCGTTGTTGTGCACGTACCACCCGTTGGAATTGTAGGCACGTCCGGCCCCATCCATCTCGAGATAGCCTTGCGGCACGATCGGATGCGTCAGCGCAAATCCGAAATCGCCAGCCGTGAGGTCCGTCAGCTTCACGCCTTGCAACGTCAAGGTCGTCCCGCCCAAGGCAAATCGGACGTCCTTTCCGACCTGTGTTCCTTGCGCAAGAACCTGCTGGAAGCTGGTGTAACCGTAATTCATAAGGCGGATGCTGTCCCAGCCTGCCTGAAAATTCACGACTGTGTCGGAACCGCTACTTCTCGCGAATTCAAAAACGTCTGCACCGGCCCCGCCGATCAACGTATCATTGCCGCCCATCCCATTGAGCGTGGAGCCATATGGGCTTGCCGTAATGGTATTATTCAGCGCGTTGCCCGTTCCTTTGGTGTTACCCATAGTAAACATGACAAGATTTTCAACATTGGGAGGAAGAAGCACAGGCCCCCAATAGCGGGCGTTTATGGTATCAATTCCTTCGCCAGCAAACTCTGTTACTGTCGCTGTCGGGCTCCAAAGATTATATATATCATTACCGGCACCGCCAATCAACTGGGCGTATTCACTGCCGTTCATCACATCGTTGCCGACTGTTCCTTTGACGACGACGCTTGCACAGGTGGCCATTCGCAATTTCCGCTTCATCAGGATGATATTGATGATCGGATTAATCGATGGCCGTATATTCTCCCTTATGATGTTTGATTAAAACCAAATTAACCACTTTTAAGGTTTCAATTATCTTAATAATAAATCAGT
>JAZQRJ010000042.1:0-18549 GCA_045629505.1 Novosphingobium sp. | reverse complement strand
GCAATCTCCACTCGGCGCGGTTACAAGACGGGAATTCAACGCCTGCCCCTTGCCTTCGCCAAGCTGGAGGTGCCAGTTATCGCCGCCGTCAACGGAGCGGCCATCGGCGCGGGCTTGGGTCTTGCCTGCATGTGCGATTTGCGGATCGCGGTGAAGTCAGCCGTATTCGCGGAAAGTTTCGTCAAACTGGGGCTGATCGCAGGCGATGGCGGCTCATGGCTTCTGCCGCGAGTAGTCGGCTGGTCGAAAGCTGCCGAGATGGCGCTGACCGGGGATGCCATCAATGCTGAGGAAGCGCTCGCTTGTGGCCTTGTATCGAAGATCGTGGAGCCGGAGGACTTGATGGACGCAGCCCACACCTTGGCGAAACGGATCGCAGCCAACCCTACGCACGCAGTACGCATGACCAGGCGCCTGCTCTGGGAAAGCCGCAGCGCGGGTCTGGGCACCATCCTCGAGATGGCGTCCGCCATGCAGGCAGCAGCACACGGCACGGCTGATCACATCGAAGCGGTTAACGCCTTTATCGAGAAACGTCCGCCCACGTTCGGCCAATCCTAGCGAAATGTGATTTTTATTTTCCACCACACATCATGATGTGATAATGTGATCGCCATGAGTGAATCAGTCATTGAAAAGGTTCGTCGCATCGTCGACGACGGAGAAATGTCCCGCGCTGGTCTTGCCCGCGCCGCAGGACTTCACGCCAACACGCTACGCGATTGCACGGAACGGGATTGGAATCCAACGGCAGAAACGCTGAACAAGCTGGAGCGATTCCTTTCTTCAAATGACGACAGGCCCGTGCTTTGCCCGATTGAAGAAATCATCGAGGAAGCACGCAACGGTCGCATGTTCATCCTGGTCGATGACGAAGATCGGGAAAACGAAGGCGATCTTGTTATCCCAGCGCAGATGGCAACGCCTGCTGCGATCAATTTCATGGCCACTCACGGCCGCGGCCTTGTCTGCCTAACCCTTACGGCCGACCGCTGCGCCCAGCTCGGCCTAGAACCAATGAGCCGCCATAATGGCACCGTTTACGAGACGGCTTTCACTGTCTCAATCGAGGCGCGCGAAGGCGTCACCACCGGCATTTCCGCAGGCGACCGGGCCCGTACCATCAGCGTCGCCATCGACGGATCAAAGTCGAAGGACGACATCGTCACACCCGGCCACGTCTTCCCATTGCGCGCCCGCAATGGCGGCGTTCTGGTCCGCGCCGGCCACACTGAAGCCGCGGTCGATATTTCTCGTTTGGCAGGCCTCAATCCTTCCGGCGTGATCTGCGAAATCATGCGTGATGATGGCTCCATGGCACGCATGGAAGACCTCATCACGTTTGCGCGGCTGCACGATCTGAAGATCGGCACGATCCGCGATCTGATCGCCTATCGCCGCAAGCATGATCGCATGGTCGAATTGCGCCGTGAATACAGCTTCAACAGCAAGTGGGGCGGCCAGTGGCGCGCACGCAGCTACTTCAATTCAGCAACCGGCGATGAAACCGTGGCGCTGGTCAAGGGCCACGTGGACGCGGATCGGCCAACGCTGGTACGCATGCACACGCTGGCTTTTTTCCCTGATATCTTCGGCGAAGTTGGCACGCGCGCATCCTTGCTCAGCCGCTCGATGGAACTGATCGCGGCAGAGGGCAACGGTGTGATCGTCGTACTTAACAAGCCGATGGTAAACTCCATGTCCACCATCATCGATCTCAAGATGGATCTACTGCAAGGCAAGATGCCCAAGATGGAAGACATGCGTGATTACGGTGTCGGTGCGCAGATTCTTGCCGAACTGGGCATTCAGGACATGATCCTGCTCAGCAACACGGAACACTCGCTTGTCGCTCTTGAAGGCTATGGCCTGAACATTGTCGGCCAGCGTCCCATCGACTGAGCGGAGATCTCAAAATGGCTAAATTCCTGATCGTGGAAGCGCGCTTCTACGACCACCTAAACGACATGCTGGTTGCCGGGGCCAAGGCTGCGCTGAAAGGCGCCGGCCACTCCGCCGACGTGGTGACCGTTCCCGGCGCGCTGGAAATCCCCGCTGCCATCGGTCTCGCCCATGAAAGTGGCGAGTATGACGGCTTCGTTGCCATCGGCGTCGTCATTCGCGGCGAAACCTATCATTTCGAAATCGTTGCCGGCGAAAGCGCTCGCGGTATCATGGCGCTGACAATGGACGGGATTGCCATTGGCAACGGCATCCTTACTGTTGAAAACGAGGAGCAAGCGCTGGTTCGCGCTGATCCGAACCAGAAGGACAAGGGCGGAGAAGCAGCCAAGGCTGCCATCGTCCTGCTTGAGCTACGGGAGAAATTTGGTGCCTGAAAAACATCCCTCGATCGGCGGTTTGCGCCTTGTACTGGGCGGCAACGTTTTCAACTGGACCATCGACAGGGATAAGAGTTTTAAGGTGCTGGACGCCTTCTATGAGGCGGGCGGACGCATGATCGACACCGCGGAAGCCTACTCGGTGTGGGTTCCGGGCAATACTGGTGGCGATTCAGAGCGAGTCATCGGCGAATGGTTGGAAAGCCGCGGCGTCCGCACGGACATGCTGATCGCCACCAAAACCGGCTTGGGCAAAGGCGACGGCAAGCTGAAGCCGGAACGGGTTGCGAAGGCACTGGAAGTCTCGCTGGAAAATCTGCGTAGTGACTACGTCGATCTGTACTATGCGCACCGCGACGATGAGACCACGCCACTGGATGAAGCCATCGATGCCTATGATGCGCTTTACCGCGCTGGCAAGGTGCGTGAAATCGGCGCGTCCAACTACGGCGCAGAGCGGCTCGCGGCCATCATTGCTCTGGCCAAGGAAAAGGGCGCACAGCCCTTCACGGTATTGCAGCCGCTATACAATCTCGTTGATCGCAGCAGCTATGAAGGTCCGCTGATGGACCTTTGCGAGGCCAACGATATCGCGGTCACACCCTACTATGCGCTGGCCGCCGGGTTCCTGTCTGGCAAGTATTCATCAGAAAAGGACTGGGAGGGCCACGCCCGCGCTCATGCCCTGAAGGAAGCCAGCGAGAACGGTGGCTGGAAGATTTTGGAAACCGTGCGCGCCGTTGCGGCGGAACTGAATGTAAAACCCGCACACGTGGCGATCGCATGGCTCAATGCCCGGCCCACAATCGCGGCACCGATTGCGAGCGCGACTACTCCGGACCAGCTTGCTGATCTGGTCGCTGCGGTAACGCTCGAACTTTCGCCAGATCAGGTAGATAGGCTGACCACAGCAGCCTGAACTCGGCGGGTGGAGCTACCATCGGCAGCTCCACCCTCCAGAGTTTCGATTATCTGCTCAGTCGACCGAAAGCGGCTTCACCAGCGTAAACCGCAACATCACCCAGCTCTTCCTCGATACGGATAAGCTGATTGTACTTAGCGAGCCGGTCTGAACGAGCCAGCGAGCCCGTCTTGATCTGTCCGCAGTTGGTGGCAACCGCGAGGTCAGCAATGGTCGCATCTTCGGTTTCACCCGAACGGTGCGACATGACTGCAGTATAGCCGGCGCGCTGCGCGATGGAGACAGCATCCAGCGTTTCACTCAGCGAACCGATCTGATTAACCTTCACCAGCAGCGAATTTGCGAGACCGTCTGCAATGCCTTGCGTCAGACGCTTCGGGTTGGTCACGAACAGGTCGTCACCCACCAGTTGCACCTTGTCGCCGATCTTGTCGGTCAGTGCCTTCCAGCCTTCGAAGTCATCTTCGCTCATGCCATCTTCGATCGAGATGATCGGGTAGGCAGTCGTCAGGTCCGCGAGGTAGTCCGCGAACTGTACCGGCGAGAGAGAGAGGCCTTCCCCGCTAATTTCATACTTGCCGTTCTTGAAGAACTCGGTCGATGCGCAGTCCAGCGCAAGCTTGATGTCAGAACCGAGCTTGAAGCCAGCCTTTTCAATCGAGGCCGATATGAAATCCAGTGCCGCGCGCGTGCTGGCTATGTTGGGGGCGAAGCCGCCCTCGTCACCCACGGCCGTTGCAAGACCCTTTTCGGAAAGCCCCTTCTTGAGGGTGTGGAAGATTTCCGCACCCCAGCGCACTGCTTCAGCAAGCGTAGGAGCGCCCACCGGCATCACCATGAATTCCTGGAAATCAATCGGATTGTCAGCATGTTCACCGCCGTTGATGATGTTCATCATCGGAACGGGGAGCACGTGAGCGGACACGCCTCCAACATAAGCGTAAAGCGGCAGGCCACGCGCATCCGCAGCGGCCTTTGCAACGGCAAGGCTGACGCCGAGAATGGCGTTCGCGCCCAGCTTGCTCTTGTTCTCGGTGCCGTCCAGCGAGATCATGGTCTGATCGATGATGCGCTGATCTTCCGCATCAACGCCGATCAGTTCTTCACGGATGGCATCGTTAACGGCAGCAACCGCCTTGAGAACGCCCTTACCCAGGTAGCGGGACTTGTCGCCATCGCGCAACTCAACAGCCTCATGCGCGCCTGTCGATGCGCCCGAAGGGACCGCCGCGCGCCCGAAACTGCCATCCTCCAGAAGCACATCAACTTCGACAGTCGGATTGCCGCGACTATCAAGTATTTCGCGGGCGTGAAGATCAATGATCGCGGTCATGGCGGGTAGCTCCTGCTTCCTGGTATCTTGCGTTCTGGGCCTCTTAGCAGGGGAACTTTCCGTGACAAGTTGCGTTGCAGCATTATATACCCCTTGTGTTACAAAGTAGCACATCGGGAAACCGCAGGATTTCGACGAAAAAAAGGGATCTCACCATGGTCGACACCAACTTTACCACCACCGATGATGGCGCAACGCCAAAAGCGCGCGCAGAAGCAAAGGGACACTTTGCAAAAGCGGTGGAAGAGGCGAAGGCAGGTGCACAGGCACTGGGCAAAGAGGCACATGAACGTGCCGGCGAGTATCGCGAAAAACTCCATCAGCAGAAGGATCAGTGGAGCGATAAGAGTCGGGAAAAAGGCGGCGAGGCCAAGGACAAGGCCTATGATTACGCCAACCTTGGTAAAGCCAAAGCCAGCGAAGCGATGACCACTCTCGGGAAGCTGGTGCAGGATAATGCTGCAGTTATCGACGAGAAGGTTGGGGTGCAATACGGCAACTATGCTCGCTCGGCCGGTGCCTCCATTCAGGACGCCGCCGTTCGCCTTGATGAAAAGACGCTCGACGAATTGGGTGTAGACGCACGCGAATTCGTGCGTGAAAAACCCGTCCTGGCCGTGGGCATGGCTGTTGCCGCAGGGTACGCGCTGGCTCGTCTGTTCCGCCGCTGATGACCGACGTCGCGGGGGAGAACGTCGACAATGGATATTGATACGCCAGCAACGGCGGAATGGCGCGCGCCGGAGGATGATGCTTCACTGCGCGACGACTTGCGCGTTCTCGCCGCTGATGCCCGAACCTTCGTTACAGCCGAGCTAGCCTACCAGAAAACACGGGCAGCTTATGTTGGTGACCAGGCCAAAGTAATCTCCCTGCTTGGCGTGGTTGCTGCAACGTTCGCATTTTTCGCCGTTATGGCCGCAGTGGTTGGCACTGTGATCGCGCTGGGCCCCACATTGGGTGCCTGGGGCGCAATGGCGGCTGTAACGATCGTACTTCTCCTACTCTCCTTGATCTGCGTTTTCGTCGCCATGAATCATCTGCGGGCGATGAGGGCTGTTTTGTCGGAAGGAGGCAATGATGGCCACAAGCGCTAGGGACCTCGTTGCTGTAAAGTTAGAGCGCGACGCCGCCAAGTTACGGCTGGATAACAAGGTCGCGAGTTTAAAAGCGGACTATGATGAACGCGGTCTCGGCGGCATGATCATCGACGAGATCAGCTCGCAAGCTACGGTCACGATGGATGAAGCCGCCGATTTTGTAGGTCAGAGCAAAGGGATCATTGCCGTAACTGTTGGCATACTGGCCCTTTGGTTCTGCAGAGTACCGATCATTTCCGCGCTTTCATCAGCGCTCGGCACTGGATCGGATGACGAAGGACACTTCTGATGACAATAAATGAAACAGGCATGCCTCCGGTAGAAGATACAAAATCAACCAATGCCGCCGATCCCCAAGAAAATGTGCCTGCCGTTTCGGAGGCAGAACAGCAGCCCGTCCATCGTAAAGCAGCGTCTTTCGTTCAGGAACACCCCATCGCAACGATCGCGGGAGGTCTCGCGCTCGGCGCCCTTGCCGCTGCACTCATTCCCCGGCGGAATCGCACTGCCATCGCACGCAAAACGTCTGTTTGGGCGGAAGCTGTGACTGCTGCTAGCGGCGCAATTGCTCACCAGGTGATCAATCAGATAGAAACCGCCGCATCCGGCGTGCGCTCACAATCCCATACGCTATCCGACCGTGCCCAACGGGCAGCGCATTCTGCGCTCGGTAAAACTGAGGGCTTCGGCCAATCTTCGGTCGAACGCGCGCGTACGTTGCAATCAGGCGTTTCGGAAAAAGTCACCAATACCGCTGAAAAACTCAAGCGTCGCTTATATCGCTGATCTTGCTCTTCGCAGGTGCACAACGCTAAAAGGGGATTACTCTCCAGCTGGAAAGATCCCTATGCAGAAACTTCACCTCGTAATGGGTGGTCGGGTGTCCGATCCCCAAACACTTGATTTCGTTGATCTCAATAATCTCGATCTCGTCGGCGTATATCCCGATCTGGAATCCGCGACTGAAGCATGGCGTGCGAACGCACAACGCACGGTTGACGATGCCCAGATGAAATACGTGATCGTGCACCTTCACCGTCTTCTGGAGCCAGAACTGCCCCCCAAATGAGGGGCAGCCAGGCCGAGTTCCGGTTAGAATTGATGCAGATCGAGTTCAGATGAACTCGATTTTGTTAACAAGATAGAACTTGTCGCCGGACGGAACGGTAACTTCGATTTCGTCGTTTACCTTCCGTCCGATCAGCGCCTTACCCAAAGGCGAATTATAGCTGATGCGGCCCGCCTTCGCGTCCGCCTCATAGGTCCCGACAATCTGATATTTCACAGGCTTGTCGTCTTCATCCATCAGCGACACGGTCGCGCCAAAGATCACCCGATCCCCAGAAAGCGTGGTGGGATCAATAATGTTCGCGCGGCTCATCTTGTCTTCAAGATCAGCAATCGTCGCTTCAACCTGGCCCTGCCGTTCCTTCGCTGCGTGATATTCAGCATTTTCGGAAAGGTCGCCATGTGCGCGAGCTTCCTCAATCGCGTCAACGATCTGCGGACGTTCTTCACGCAGAGCCTTCAGTTCGGCAGTAAGCCTCTCGTAGCCTTCTGCCAGCATTGGCAGCTTTTCGACACCAGCCATTCACTTCATCCTGTTGTGGCCAGACCCGGCATCGCGACTGCCGCAGTGCCCGCTTCAGATTGAAACGGGCCGATCTTTCGCGATTTGGGGAGGCAAGATC
This sequence comes from Novosphingobium sp., assembly GCA_045629505.1. Taxonomy (GTDB): domain Bacteria; phylum Pseudomonadota; class Alphaproteobacteria; order Sphingomonadales; family Sphingomonadaceae; genus Novosphingobium. The sequence continues at coordinate 11,161 of JAZQRJ010000042.1, read as the reverse complement.
GAGATTAGCTATAATAATCCTGTAACGAGCGGACTTCAAGCTGGCTTGAACGCATAGCGGAAATGGCCTGAGCCACTGCACGACTTGCGGCAGCAGTCGTAAAGTAGGGAACCTTGGCTGCCAGAGCCGATGTGCGGATCGAATGCGAGTCCTTGAAACTCTGCCATCCTTCCGTCGTGTTGAAGATCAGCGAGATCTCTCCGTCCACGATCTTGTCGACGATGTGCGGACGCCCTTCGGCCACCTTGTTCACTTGCTCCACGGGCAGACCCGCAGCAGCCAGATACTTCTGAGTTCCACCTGTTGCCACAATTCGGAAACCAAGCTTCACCAGCTCTGTCACTGCGGGAAGGATGTGCGGCTTGTCGCTATCCTTCACGGATACGAAAGCAACGCCTTCCTGGGGGATTTTCGTGCCCGCGCCGATCTGGGACTTGGCGAACGCAGTCGCAAAATCCCTGTCGATTCCCATGACTTCCCCCGTCGACTTCATCTCGGGACTGAGGATCGGGTCTACGCCCGGGAAGCGCGAGAACGGGAACACCGCTTCCTTCACCGCCATGTAATCCAGATCCCGCTTGAACGGCGCGAAGGTGGACAGCTTTTCGCCAGCCATCACGCGGGCGGCGATCTTGGCGACTGGCTGACCGATGGCCTTGGCGACGAACGGCACCGTGCGGCTGGCGCGCGGATTTACCTCGATCAGATAAACCTCATCGTCCTTCACGGCGAACTGCACGTTCATCAGACCGAGTACATTGAGTCCGCGAGCCAGCAATTCCGCCTGACGTTCCATTTCAGCAATGATTTCGGCTGAAAGGCTATAAGGCGGCAACGTGCAGGCGCTGTCACCCGAATGGATTCCAGCCTCCTCGATGTGCTGCATCAAGCCTGCAACGACGACCTCATCGCCATCGCACAGCGCGTCGCAATCGCACTCAATCGCATCACGCAGATACTGGTCGATCAGCACAGGGCTATCTCCCGAAACCTGGACAGCGGTGGAGATATAGTCGTCAAGCTGCTGTTCGGAATCGACAATTTCCATCGCCCGCCCGCCCAGCACATAGCTCGGCCGCATCAGAACCGGATATCCAATCCGCGCGGCAACGGCCCTCGCCTCATCCCGGCTGCGGGCAATGCCGTTGGCCGGTTGCTTCAGGCCCAGCTTCTCGACCAGAGCTGCGAAACGTTCACGATCCTCGGCAAGGTCAATGGCGTCAGGTGAAGTACCAAGGATCGGAATTCCCGCATCTTCCAGCGCCTGCGCCAGCTTCAGCGGCGTCTGCCCGCCAAACTGAACGATCACACCGTAAAGTTCGCCATTCTGCTGTTCGACGCGCAGGATTTCCAGCACGTCTTCGGCCGTCAGAGGCTCAAAATAAAGGCGATCCGACGTGTCATAGTCCGTCGAAACCGTCTCCGGGTTGCAGTTGATCATGATCGTTTCATAACCAGCCTCGGACAGTGCGAAGCAGGCATGTACGCAGCAGTAATCGAATTCGATACCCTGCCCGATCCGATTCGGCCCTCCGCCTAAGATCACGATCTTCTTGCGGTCCGAAGGCATTGCCTCGTTCTCCGGCTCACCGAAGAACGGGGCTTCATAGGTCGAGTACATATACGGCGTAACCGCCTCGAACTCGGCCGCACAACTATCAATCCGCTTGAACACGGGGTGCACGCCCAGCCGATGACGAAGCTTGCGAACTTCCTCTTCACTAGTGGCACCAGCCATGCCCTTAATCGCGTCGTGCAGCAGACCGGAATGCTTCGCCTTGGTCTCACCCATACCGCCCGCGACATGCACAGAACGCACGGCGAGCCGCGCGAGCTTGCTGTCAGAAAAGCCCATCGCCTTCAGGCGGCGCAAACCTGCCGCATCGGTGGGCAGGCCTTCGTCGATGACGCGCTTTTCTTCAGCAACGATTGCTTCGATGTGGCGTAGGAACCAGCGATCATACTTGGTGACGTTGTGGATTTCTTCGAGCGACAGCCCTTCTCGGAATGCCTGAGCCGCCACCAGCAGCCGGTCAGGTGCCCGAATGGCAAGCCGGGCGACCAGTTCGTCGCGCTCCGCACCTTCCAGTTCTTCGATTCGGTTGAAGCCGTCCAGCCCGGTTTCCAGACCGCGCAAAGCCTTCTGCACGCTTTCACAGAAGTTGCGGCCAATGGCCATCACTTCGCCCACAGACTTCATCGCGGTGGAAAGCTCAGCCTTCGCGCCCTTGAACTTTTCAAAGGCGAAGCGCGGAATCTTGGTGACGACGTAATCGATCGTCGGTTCAAAACTGGCGGGCGTAGCGCCGGTAATCTCGTTCGTGATCTCGTCCAGCGTGTAACCCACGGCCAGCTTCGCCGCGACTCGCGCGATGGGGAAACCGGTTGCCTTCGACGCCAGCGCCGAAGAGCGAGAAACGCGCGGGTTCATCTCGATAACGATCAGTCGCCCGTCGTCGGGATTGACGGCGAACTGCACGTTCGAACCGCCTGTCTCAACACCGATCTCGCGCAGCACCGCGATGCTGGCGGAGCGCATGATCTGGTATTCCTTGTCCGTCAGCGTCAGCGCTGGTGCAACGGTGATTGAATCGCCGGTATGGACGCCCATCGGATCGACGTTTTCGATGGCGCAGATGATGATGGCGTTGTCCTTGCGGTCCCGCACCACCTCCATCTCGTACTCTTTCCAGCCGAGCAGCGATTCTTCGATCAGCACTTCGGTCGTCGGCGAGGCATCCAGACCGCTGCGCACGATCTGTTCGAACTCGGCCTTGTTATAGGCGATGCCGCCACCGGTACCGCCCAGTGTAAAGCTGGGTCGGATAATCGCGGGAAGGCCGGTCATTTCCAGCACCTTCCACGCCTCTTCCAAGGAGTGCGCTTCACCGGAACGAGCCGATTCCAGCCCGATCTTGTCCATCGCATCACGGAACCGCAAGCGGTCTTCCGCCTTGTCGATAGCGTCGGCATTCGCGCCGATCATCTGGACGCCAAATCGATCCAGCGTGCCGTCGTTGAACAGCGCCAGCGCACAGTTCAGCGCCGTCTGCCCGCCCATCGTGGGGAGCAGCGCATCGGGCCGCTCCTTTTCGATGATGCGCGTTACGATTTCCGGCGTGATCGGCTCAACGTAAGTGACGTCCGCCGTTTCCGGATCGGTCATGATTGTCGCGGGGTTGGAATTGATGAGGATGACCTTGTAGCCCTCCTCCTTCAACGCCTTGATCGCCTGCGTACCGGAATAATCGAACTCGCAAGCCTGGCCGATAATGATCGGACCAGCGCCAATGACGAGGATCGAGGAGATGTCAGTTCTTTTGGGCATCAGGCCGCCTTCAGCTCAAGGTATTTAGTAATAAAGCAGTTATGCGAATGTGGTCTCAACCAAGCATCCCCACGAATTTCTCGAACAGATAGAAACTGTCCTGCGGGCCGGGTGACGCCTCCGGGTGATACTGAACGCCGAAAGCCTTCTTGCCCTTGATCTGGATGCCGCAGTTGCTGCCATCAAAAAGCGAGCGGTGCGTTTCCTCAACGTTGTCGGGCAGCGTTGCCGCATCGACTGCAAAGCCGTGGTTCATGCTGGTAATTTCAACCAGTCCCTCAGTCTCGCCCCAACTGCTCCCCACGCGCTGCACCGGGTGATTGGCGCCGCGGTGGCCCTGGAACATCTTGGCCGTCTTGGCGCCCGCAGCGAGTCCCAGCATCTGGTGGCCGAGGCAAATGCCGAAAATCGGCACGTCCTGATCCAGCAGCCCCTTGATCACCGGCACGGCATACTTGCCCGTAGCCGCCGGATCGCCCGGTCCGTTAGAAAGGAACACGCCATCAGGCTTCAGCGTCAATACCTGTTCCAGCGAAGTCTCGGCAGGAACGACGGTAACGTGCGCACCAGCCTTCACCAGATTGCGAAAGATATTGTCCTTCGCGCCATAATCGATCGCGACGACATGTGGGCGAGCATCAAGTGGAGAATGTCCATAACCCTGACCCAGCGTCCAAGTGGACCCTTCCCAGCCTTCTTCAGCGCGGCGGGAAACCAGCTTGGCAAGGTCCATGCCTTCCAGGCCTGGCCACTCCTGTGCCTTCTTTATCAACGCGGGCAGATCAAACTTGCCATCAGGATGATGTGCGATCACGGCGTTAGGTGCGCCGAGCGTACGGATGCGGCGCGTCAGTGCCCGCGTATCGACGCCGGCAATGCCAATCTTGCCGCGAGAAGCGAGCCAGTCCCCAAATTCGCCGCGTGCGCGGAAGCTGGACGACAGCGTTACGTCTTCACGAACTACGCAGCCAACCGCGCCATCAACTCCGGATTCCAGATCCTCGTCATTGACGCCAACGTTGCCGATATGCGGAAAAGTGAAGGTCACGATCTGTCCGGCGTAGGAAGGATCGGTCATCACTTCCTGATATCCGGTCATCGCCGTGTTGAAGCAGACTTCGCCAACGGCATCGCCCGTTGCGCCAAAGCCCCTGCCCCAGATCACGCTGCCATCCGCCAGTACAAGGACTCCGGTCGCTCCATCTGGTTGAGGCGCGTGCGAAGATGCGGCGTCGGCCATTTTTGGGCGCTCCGTTAGTAAGGTGTTTCGGCGGTAGGTGTTAAGGGGCGACGCGTAGTCCCGGTTGTGCACTGCGTCAAGCGGTGAGGCGTGCAAATACGGGCGAACCTTGCTAGCGAGCCACTAATCGACCAACTGCATCAACTGAAAGATACCTGAAATGCTCCGCGACACCATCAAAAACGCCCAGGTTTCCGCCATGAAGGCGGGAGACAAGCCGCGCACCGCCGCGCTGCGCCTGATCATGGCGAAGATCAAGGATCGCGATATTGAACTGCGCACGGCCGAACAGAAGCCGGAAGACGATGCGCTCGTGATCGAAGTGCTGCAGAAAATGGCCAAGCAGCGCAAGGAATCGATCGAGCTATATGAACAAGGCGGCCGTGAGGATCGCGCCGCCGGAGAGCGAGCGGAACTGGTGGTGATCGAGGAATTCCTCCCCAGTCAGATGAGCGAAGAGGAAACCGTGGCTGCCATCGCAGCGGTGAAGGCTGACATCGGCGCTGAATCGATCAAGGACATGGGTAAAGTCATGGCAGAACTAAAAGCTCGCCACGGCGCTCAGCTTGATATGACGAAAGCCAGCGGACTAGTGAAAGCCAGCTTCCAGTAAAGGGTTTTGGGTGCGCTCCCGCAGCGCGCCATGAACCCTTTAAAACTTGCCTAAAACCTGCGCGCAGGCATTGCGAAAATCGCCTCAAGAGAGCAATACCAGCGCATGGCGCTTTCCCCCCAATGGCTTGATGAGTTGCGCGCGCGGATCACGCTTTCCAGCGTTATTTCGCGCAGCACGCGACTGACCAAAGCCGGACGGGAATTTAAGGCCTGTTGCCCCTTCCATAATGAGAAGTCGCCCAGCTTTACTGTCAACGACGACAAGGGCTTCTATCACTGCTTCGGCTGCGGCGCGCACGGTGATGTCATCCGCTGGATGACGGACCAGCGCGGACTGGCCTTCATGGATGCAATCAAGGAACTGGCAGTGGAAGCGGGGATGGAAGTTCCCGCCCCCGATCCGCAAGCCGCTCGCCAGGCCGAAAAGCGCGACACGCTAACAGATGTGATGCAAGCCGCGCAGGATTGGTTCGTATCCAGCCTGCGAGACAGCAAGGGCGCTGGGGCTCGAGACTATCTGGCTCAGCGCGGATTCGATGCATTCACGATGGAACGCTTCGGATTCGGCTATGCTCCGGACGACCGACAGGCTCTCAAGGCCGCACTCTCCCGCTTCCCAGAAGCAATGCTGATCGAAGCTGGCCTGCGTATCGCCGTGGAAGGCCGCGATCCGTATGATCGTTTCCGAGGACGGCTTATGCTGCCGATCCAGGATGCACGCGGGCGGGTAATCGCATTTGGCGGGCGTATTCTGGATAGCTCCCACAAGGACGCTCCAAAGTACCTCAATTCACCAGATACCCCCCTGTTCGACAAGGGCCGCACCCTTTACAATCTTCACCGCGCCGCGCCCGCAGCCCGCAAATCCGGACGATTGATCGTCGTCGAAGGCTATATGGACGTGATCGCTCTTGCAGCGGCAGGTATTGAGGAATGCGTCGCGCCAATGGGCACGGCGCTGACCGAGCAACAGATAGAACTGCTTTGGCGGCAGGTGGACAACCCGATTCTGTGCTTCGATGGTGATAACGCTGGCCAGCGAGCAGCAATGCGCGCCGTCACGCGGGCGCTGCCAATGTTGCGGCCCGGCCACTCTCTACGCATTGTCGGCCTTCCCGCTGGCCTGGACCCGGACGACCTCATCAAGCAGCGGGGTATTAGTGCGATGGAAGCTGTGCTCGGCAAGGCGCAAAGCCTGGTCGATGTGCTGTGGCAGTCGGAACGTGATGCACAGCCTCTCGACACGCCAGAGGCAAAGGCGGGACTGAAAGCACGTTTGCTTGCGCATGTAGACGCCATCACCGATAGCGACATCCGCTCGCTCTATCGCCGCGAACTGCTCGATAGCTTTTCTGCCTTTGCCTATCCTAGCCGCGAGGGTGCCCGCCCGTTTGAACGACGTGGAAAGCAGACTCGGCAGAATCGCCACATCCCCTCGCAGCCTGAGAATCTCGGGCGTTTGCGCCAAAATGCAGAGGGCGGATCGCGTGATGCGCTGGCCGCTGCAGTGCTCGCAGGGCTGATCCGCTGGCCGTCAGAAATCGCCCGTTATGCCGAGACGCTGGCACGTACTTCCGGCCTCGATCCACGCTTTCAGGCGCTTGCGGATCTGTGCGACACACCGCAGCCGCTTGAAAGCAACGAAGTATCTACCATATTGACCAAATACGGGATGGCTGCTCCCGAAGCCGGGCACTATTCTGGTATGTATTTCGGTTTTCTGGACGATGAAACGACTGCTCAGGATGCTGCCGTCGAACTAGCCCAGGCAATTGATTTGCTTGTGGAGCGCCCTGCTCTCAACCGCGCGCTGGCCTTGGCCACAGCCCGTTTTGAACAGGAGCTTTCGGATGATGCATATGCCGAGCAACAGCGTTTGTTGAAGAGAAAGCTGGCGTTCGACAAGCGCCTCGTGCAAATGGCGGGCAAACGCGCGGCTATGCCCGAGGTGATGTGATGGCGGCACGATGGTCAGCAATGGCTCGCGTACTGGAACCAATGGCGGTAAAATGAAGCTCGATAATACGGAAGATACCCAGGGCGATAAAGCAGAGGGCAACGACGCCCCGCTTCTTGACCTTAACGAAGCATCGATCAAAAAGCTGATCGCCCGTGCCAAAAGGCGCGGCGTCATCACCGTTGACGAGCTGAACGAAGCCCTCCCGCAGGACCAGATGTCTTCCGAGCAGATCGAGGACATTATGGCCGCGATCTCTGAGATGGGCGTCAACATCGTCGAATCCGATGAAGACGCACAGGCTGACGATGACGATTCGCCAGATGAGATCGATCCGGCTGATGGCAGCGGCGCGATGGTGCGGCCCGCCGACATCAAGAAGAAGGAAACGATCGAGCGTACCGATGATCCGGTGCGTATGTATCTGCGCGAGATGGGCGCAGTCGAACTGCTGAGCCGCGAGGGCGAAATCGCCATCGCCAAGCGGATCGAAGCTGGCCGTGACATGATGATTCTGGGCCTTTGCGAAAGCCCCATCACCTTCCACGCGATCATTCAATGGTCTGAAGCGCTCAACAACGGCGAAATGCAGCTGCGCGAGATCCTCGATCTCGACGCGATGCTTTCGAAGGAGCCTCCCGTCGACAAGATGGTCGAAGGGGAAGACGACGACGAAGACGGCGAAATTTCCGAAGCCACAGCTGGCCCTTCTTACAAAGAAGAAGAGGACATCGAGGAAGAGGAATCGTCTGACGAGGACGAAGACGGCGTCGAGCGCCGCACTCAGCGCCCTGCTGAGGAAGAGGAAGAAGACAACACCCTCAGCCTGGCGCAGATGGAAGCTACCCTCAAGCCAGAAGCGCTTGAGAAGTTCGCTACCATCACCGAGCTGTTCAAGGCGTTTGAAAAGATTCAGGGCGAGCGTCTGAACGCTCTTGGCGCGGGCAACGAATTCCCGGCCGCCAAGGAAAAGAAGTACCAGCAGCTTCGCGAAGACCTCACCGCTCAGGTTGAAAGCGTCCAGTTCCACGCCACCAAGATCGAATTCCTGGTGGACAATCTCTACGCCTTCAACCGCCGGCTTACCACGCTGGGCGGCCAGATGCTGCGCCTTGCAGAACGTCACAAAGTGAAGCGCGCGGATTTCCTTCAGGAATACGTCGGGCATGAGTTGGACGACACCTGGTTGGCCGACATGTCCAAGAGGGACAAGAAGTGGGCAGCATTCGCCGAAAACGAAGCGGACACTGTTGAACGCATCCGCGCAGAAGTATCCGACATTGCCGCGGCGACCGGCATGTCACTTCCCGAACTCCGCCGCATCGTAAACATGGTGCAAAAGGGTGAGCGCGAAGCACGCATCGCCAAGAAGGAAATGGTTGAGGCTAACCTGCGCCTCGTGATTTCCATCGCCAAGAAATACACGAACCGGGGCCTGCAGTTCCTTGATCTTATTCAGGAAGGCAACATCGGGCTGATGAAGGCGGTCGACAAGTTCGAATACCGCCGTGGCTACAAGTTCAGCACTTATGCCACCTGGTGGATCAGACAGGCAATCACTCGCTCGATCGCGGATCAAGCGCGCACGATTCGCATTCCGGTCCACATGATCGAAACGATCAATAAGCTTGTGCGCACCAGCCGCCAGTTCCTGCATGAACAGGGCCGCGAGCCGACGCCGGAAGAAATGGCCGAGCGTCTTTCGATGCCGCTGGAAAAGGTTCGCAAGGTGATGAAAATCGCCAAGGAGCCGATCTCGCTCGAAACGCCGATCGGTGACGAGGAAGATTCGCACTTGGGCGACTTCATTGAGGACAAGAATGCGATCATCCCCGTGGACGCAGCGATTCAGGCCAACCTCAAGGAAACCGTCACCCGCGTACTGGCCAGCCTTACCCCACGTGAAGAGCGCGTGCTGCGTATGCGCTTCGGCATTGGCATGAACACCGATCACACGCTCGAGGAAGTCGGTCAGCAGTTCTCCGTGACCCGCGAACGTATCCGTCAGATTGAGGCGAAGGCGCTGCGCAAACTGAAGCACCCGAGCCGCAGCCGCAAAATGCGCTCCTTCCTCGATCAATAATATGGCCAAGTACGCCGTCGCTCTTACCTTTTTGGTGGCGACGGCGTCGCCAGCTCTTGCAGCTGAGCAAAAGCCTGCCACGGCGATACTCATTTTTTGCGACGACCAGGGCCCAGAGCGCGAAGCGCTAGATCTGGCCCGCGGCATCATAAAAGTCGCTTTCCCTGAAAATCAGAGCGCCACCATGATGGAGCGTTTGCTTACCGGTTTACTGGAGCAGCTCACCAACGCGCGAGACCCCCAAGCAGATCTGACGCCGGAACTCAAAGCTCTCATTGAGGGTAAGATGAAAGAAATCCCAGCCCGGATTATGCCCCTGATCAGCGAGCATCTCCCGCGCATGCATGAAGCGTCAGCCTGCGCCTACTCAAGAATGTACAGCATCGAGGAACTGCGCGATATCAGCGGCTTCGCCCATTCGCCTTCGGGTTCGCATTTTTTGTCAACGTCCACTGATGTGCTGATTGATCCTGCTGTGGCAGCCGCCAATGAAGACTATCTGCGCAACTTGAATGTTCTCTCTGAAGAGATCAAAAACGAGCTGATCCACGACATTCTCAAGCTGCTGAATGAGGCTAAAAAGATCGAAACCTGAATTGGCTTCTATCATATAAAAAATTTGGCGATCCTTCGGAACCAATCACCCTTCTCCTGCGTATAGCATGTGCAAACGGCGAAATTCTTTCTTCAGGAAACCGGCATTCAGATGAATGCAGACGTTTCCATCATGATGAAAGACGACGGCGTTTGTATAGGAACGTATCTGTGAGCAGATGCATTCCGAAGGAGCCCCGCCGCAGAAATGTGACGGGGCTACTTTCGTTTAGCCGCTGGATCCCTGCCTCCCCTCATTTCGCAGTTGCGAAGAAGACGACATAACAGTATCAGCGCCACGTTCGCGTAACTGACGAGTCAGGCGGAGTACCGCCGTGGAGCGTGAACGGTTTTTGCCGCTCGTCTGGGCACCCTCAAGAATACATTGCAGGCGTGTCATGAATCCAATCTCGGCCTTTGGCCATCGGACAGCATCAACCTTCAGCATTTTAGCCCGCGCGTCAGGCATATCGGGTCGTCGCAGTCTGGCCATTGCGCTACCGCACCTCTAAGTGGTCCAAATTCGATTCTGGTTTTTTCAGGCCCGTTTTCAGCAGGAAAGTAAGCTCCCATGAAAATCGCCATCGCTTCTGATCACGCAGCGGTAGATCTTAAGGCAGAGCTTGCCGCCTGGCTGACTGAACAAGGGCATGAGGTCAACGACCTTGGCCCCGCCACCGCTGATCGGGTGGATTATCCCGACTATGGCTACAAGCTGGCGCAAGCCGTAGCATCCGGTGCTGCCGAACGCGGGGTTGCCCTATGCGGTTCGGGCATCGGCATTTCGATCGCGGTCAACCGCAATCCGGCAGTCCGCTGCGCATTGGTGTCCGAGCCGCTGTCGGCCGCTCTTTCGCGTGAACACAACGATGCAAACTGCATTGCCATGGGCGCTCGGCTGACTGGACCAGACATGGCCAAGGCATGTCTTGAAGCATTCCTCAGCACTTCGTTCAGCGGGGGCCGTCATGGTCCGCGCGTCGAAAAACTTTCCCAACCCGCCCTCTGAACAGGGAATTATCCATGAGCACTCTCGCCAACCCTTCCGTCACCCCCCCAGGCTTCTTCACCGCCGGCATCGCCGAAGCCGATCCCGAAATCTCAGGCTGGATCGCGAAGGAACTCGGTCGCCAGCGTGACAAGATCGAATTGATCGCTTCGGAAAACATCTGCTCCAAGGCAGTTCTGGAAGCTGCTGGTTCGGTGCTGACCAACAAGTATGCGGAAGGCTATCCGGGCAAGCGTTATTACGGCGGCTGCGAATATGTCGATGAGATCGAAACGATCGCAATCGAACGCGCCAAGCAGCTGTTCGGTGCACAGTTCGCCAACGTGCAACCCAAT
>JAZQRJ010000041.1:0-7855 GCA_045629505.1 Novosphingobium sp. | reverse complement strand
TTCCATCATGCGCAGGAAGACGCCCATCTCGCCCCACCGCTTCCAGCGGTTGTAGAGCGTCTTGTGCGGACCGTACTCCTTGGGCACATCGCACCAGCGCGACCCGTTGCGATTCACGAATATGATCCCGCTCAGCACCCGCCGATCATCAACCCTTGGCCTGCCGTGGCTCTTGGGAAAGTACGGTCGCAGCCGCGTCATCTGTTCGTCCGTCAGCCAGTACAGATCGCTCATGCTCAGTCTCCTTGCGGAGCCTGAATCAGATCGCGACGCTCAGATCAATGGGTCCTGAGCCTAGCGCTGGTCGCGGCGGCAAGAATGGTGGCACCGACGATTACCAAGTATTGCCTTGCTTCCCTTATCGAGTCCGCCGTCTCTGCGTTCAGTTAAATGGCCGCCCTCGAAAGAGGACGGCCATCTGCCTTGTGAAGAGCTTAGCCTTCACTAGTGTAAAAGATCAGAAGCGGTAAGAAACGCCGAGCGAAAGCTTATTATTGTCAACGCGGATGCCGTTGATGTCCAGGTCACGGTTCAGACCAGCGCTGCCGAAATCTTCGATCAGATACTCAACGCGGATCGATGCTTGCGCGCCGATGCGGGTTTCCAAGCCAGCACCATAAACGAGAGCGTCTTGCGTGTCCTTCGCAGTGAACCCATCGCCGCCGGCGTTAACGCTCAGTTTGAACTTCGTCGACTGCCAGCCACCGCGCGCGTAAAGGGCAGTGCCGTCGGCGATCATGTAACCCAGGCGTGCACTTGCACCAAACGATTCACGAGCCTGGATCTTGGCCCCGATGCTATCGCCTTCAAACTCGACCTTGGCCGAAGCACTTGCGCTCGACAGGTTGAGGTTTGCTTCAACCCCGAAGAAAGCAGCGTCGCTGAAAGCATAATCGTAGCCGGCGTAGACGCCGCCGCCAACGCCGTTCGCGCTGATCCCATCCAGCGACAACGCACCGCCGCCGATGTCGGTGCCTTCCGTCTTCACTTCAAAAGCATCGCGGCTGAGCTGCGCGCCAATGAAGGGACCGGAAAAAACCTGAGCGAAGGCTGGCATAGAAGTGGCTGCAGCACATACCGCGGCTGCAACAAAAATCTTTTTCATTAAAATATTCCCTGATGAAACGTCGCAATTCATTTGTGCGACCGCACCACCTGATGGTGCGCGGGGCCCTTAAGGATACTAGGCTAGGTCAGCAACGGTTTGTTGAGTAAGATCAATGAACGTGCGGATTGTGTGACTTTCCTGCAACAAATCAATGACATGACTGGAAGTCTGCATCAGAGGGCGTCGTCGAAGGCGCTCGGGCGTGCGGCAAGTGTGAGGTGCTTCCGTAGGATCATGGCAACTCAGTGCGCCGCGCGGCAGGAGTTATAGGAAGGCCGTCAATCCGATCAGTATGTGATGGGTGCTTTTGCGATTAACTGGTTAATAGAAGGAGTCCCTGTCAGCGCGTTGTCTAGGTACGTGCGCTGCGATTTGCTCCGCCATACCCGGAATTCCTGGAAAAGGAATCTCGTGCCCAGTCCCGGTAGAAGATCGAACAGGGATGCCGGCTGTCGATTGCGAACGGTAATCCTACATCCGCCAAAATCAGCCTATTCAAGCAAGCTGGAGCCTTTTTCACTTGTCCGCGTTGTTGTCCGGACAAATCGACCGGGGCAGTTTTTTGCAAGACATACACATCATTTTTCTAATCGGCTTAAGCCTCATGACGTTGATCGCTGTAAGGGCTGTTAAATGCTAGGACAGTCGGGATCTGCACTGGGCGAAGTGCCTGAATACAACGTGAGAAGAAGCTCCAGCGCCACGAACTGCGGGATGCTAACCCGGCAGGGATCTCAAGCGAACGCCATCATCAACCAGTTGAGCAACGCAATGCCCATAAGAACGGCAACAAGGATAAATTCAGTGCGCGCTGTCATCGCCACCACCGCGCCAGCCCTTGGTTCACCAGATACGATCCAGCATCGCGTCCGTTGACCGACACACTCGCAAGCGTTCGGCCATAACGGTCTGTCCCAGTGCGATGTATTTGCACGTTGCCGCGCAGAAACGAGCGCAGGGCATCGCGGGACCGATAGCCCAGCTTGTGATCACACCATGGCGGGTTATTCGATGCGGCCAACCGCTTCCGTGACTGAGCGGAGCATCGCGACGAATCCGGCAGTTCCGGCGCATCAATGTTCGCTATTCGGATGCGCTCACCGTTGCACCGGATTGTGTCACCATCGTGCACGGTGACGGCTGTGCAAAGGCTTGCTGCGGCGAGGATCAGGCTCAACGTTTCACCCATGGTTCATTTGTGCGGTCAATCGCAAGCATTCCAGCATAAGGTTGGCAAAGCTTAAATGCGTCTTCGGCATGACCTGAAAGCCAGTGATCCTGCTGGCCCGGCGCGAGAATAACTGGCATCCGATCATGGATGCCTGCCATATCCACGCAAGCCTCGGTCATCACCATGGAATAGACCGGCCCCCATTCATCGCTGTCACGCCAGATGCCCGCAACGGCCATGACCGGCTGATCCGGCAACGATATCCATGTCCGGGTCATCGAACCCCTTGCGCCCTCAGCCTCAGCAAACGCCTCCACCGGAATCAAGCAGCGCCGCTCTGCAAAGCTGAAGCGCCACATGAATGTGTCGAGCTTGTCGGCACGGGTGTTGTTGACCGGCTTTGGCTTCAGCGGCTGCCCGGTCTTCTTGCTCTTGAGCGTGAGCGGAAAGCCCCAACTCATCGACCGCAACCGACCTTCGGCTGCGACAAGCCCCGGATAGCCAGGGTAGACATCGCCCGGCGCATTACTCGCCTCTGCGGTCGCATTGAAAATACTCGCGATCTCCGCAATGGCGCGGTTCATGCGGTACAGGTTACACATTGCTTGATGCTAACCGGACCAAAACCGTGGGCCAAGAATGAAATGCCAACTGCTCGTCTCATATCGGGACTCGAGCGCAGTCTTGTGTGATACAAGAGATTATTATAACAAATCCAACTAGTTATATCGGGATAAGGGGCTTTACCTAGTCATGGCGATCCATCTGTGCTTGCGTCATCACGCTGCTTCGTCAGCAGATCGATGGCCATCCGCACATGGGCAGCTTCGATATCACAGCCAATCTCGTCGAGTGTCGACATCGCGTCGTTCAGCTGCGCGATAATGGCATCAACTTGTTTAACATCAATCTTAGCCATGTAGCCTCCGAGCAGCGCTGACCGGGTAACATCTCAACATGAACATAGTTCTGCCAACTCTGGTGATGCAGGCTGATTAATTTCGTCACGAAAAGCATTAAGCAATATCACGGAGCCAAAAAAATGGAGAGCCAAGGGGCGGGGCCAGGCGGATCAGGGTCGTGTTGTTGCGATAGCTTCAAAGGGGCAAATCCGATTGAACTAATCCGTACAGGGGAAGCATTGATTTCAGCGGGTGAGACGATGATGGCATGGGAAGCAGCCTCGCCAATCGATTATCCGGATCCGAGTTATCATTTACTACCCCCGAAAAGGTATAGTGCCAGTCAAGCCAGGGATATACCGGACCGCTACCTCGCAGACATGGCAGCAAAGATCCTCAAGGGGCAGCGGGGGCGGGCCAAATATTTCGAGGACGACATTTTTGGGGATCCCGCCTGGCACATGCTCCTCGATCTGTTCGTCCACACCGTTAGACACACCAGAGTGTCTGTTACGTCTCTATGTATCGCTGCAGACGTACCGCCCACTACCGCGCTACGCTGGACAACGGTGCTGGAGAAGCGGGAATTGATCCTGAGAACCCCCTTTGAGGAAGACAAGAGATCTTACTCCATTGATCTGACCGACAAAGGGTTGAAGCTGATGCGTCGGTGCCTGACGGATTGGATCAAAAATATGGGGCTGCACCGCTAACAGCAGTGCTTTCACTGCGACATAGGCAGTTCCACCACCAGAACAGAAAAAGAACAAAACGCTTGAAATGGGCGGCTTGTGGCGCATGCTTAGGGCCATGAACCGAATCGATCAGCGAACCCTCGCACACGCTTTGCTCACCGCGCCTGGCTGGGCACGGGTGGGCCTCACAGACCCTAAGCCATCCCTGCGGCAGGACGCTGCAGAGGAGTTAGCTCGGCATATCGCCGAGAGCCTCAGCACGGATCATGCCGAGGGCTGCAGCGCCGCCCAAGCCGCGTTGCCGCTTTGACATCATGCGATGGTCGGCCGGGGGCTACATGGTACCGACTACGATTGAGGAGGCCGCCGCTCTTCAGCACTCGATCGCCGTGGAATGCAGGTGTCGGCGACGGACAACGTTCAACAGCATGGGGCTTTGGTGGCAATTCCAGCAGAAATGTTGGGATCAGCGATTTGGCCCAGCAAGGAGCCACTTCTTTTACTGGTTATGCTGGACGCGGATTTCAAAAAAGGTCCGACCTATTGAGTTAGAGCCTGTACGCGGCACGGCGAAAACCGATGTGATGCTACCGTTCCCGCCAGAGCATGAATGGAAGCGTGCAATGGGCCGGGTTAGATAGGGGGCGGCACTGTAGGCGGGCCATCCCGTCCGCCGCGTGGGACGGGTGAGGCGGGGGAATGCTATCACCACCCTGCCCCCACAATCGCCACCTCAACCATTGCCAGGTCGATTACCCGGCTCAGGACCATTCGGGCTAAGTCGAAGGGAACCCTCAACAAGCGCGGCAAGCCGATCGACAAGGGGTTTCCTTCACAAGCTCCTGCGCACCGGCTCTACCTCTGCGAGGTAGCCCACAAGGGCATCAAGCCTTCCGCGCCCAAATTCGATGAGCCGATGATGTTCGAGGTAGGCTGCCCGCTCAGGGATAAAGGTGTCCACATTGGCATCCTCGGCAATTCCCCATGAAGCAACTGCCTATATCCTCAGCCCCGTGTCTGAAGGCTGGACACTGCCCCCAACGAAATTGATGAGGGCGGGCTTCTCGGGCGGGAATCTGGAGCGGCCGCCACTGCAGCGACTGATGCCGGACATCCAAGCTAACAGGGGCGACCGGGCTGGATGACCGTTATGTGATCGACCATCCCGTGCTTGAAGCGGCATTTATCCTAGGCAGCAACTCTATAACCACATCCAATCGAGCGGAGGTCCGGGATTGGACTGTCTGAAAATGGCCAGAGCGCCCGAATTCACTGCTACCTTGATGCGCTTGCCACTGCTTTGCGCTTACGAACTGTGCAACCGACAAACTGATCGTCTGTCGCAACGGGGGCGCGTGCGGCGATGGCAGCTCCGGAAGGCGGCTTCGTCTGCTCAAGCATGGCGGACCGCCCATTCTGCGCCCTGGGCTGGCATGATACCAGCCGCATCGTAGCGGGCGAATACGTTCCCGCCGTCCCAGCCTTCCGGCATTAGCGATCGCAGTCCCATCGCATCGAGCCGAGCATTCTCGTTATATGAAAGCAGCCCCAACCTGTACCAAGCGATCAAATGACTGCGTATGCCGTCGCGCGTGAGCTCGACGTTGCCGGCGAATAATGCACCTACCATCACCCCGATCGGCACAGCATGATCTACAACCAATTTTATGTCTCGGTCACGCGCTGTGCGGCGCCGTTTGTAAGCCAATGGATCTCGTTCGGCATCGGCGAGGATTGCGGCAGCGCCAGCCGAACGAAAGTCGAGCACACCGAGCATTTTCGGTCTGGCCAGTGCCGAGGGATTGTTGAACCACCGTGGACGATCTCCCCGGCTTCTGTGGTGGTCATGCTCGCTACGGAAGGCATTCCAGTTGTCCACAAAATCGCGGAACGGCGCCCCCCGATCACCGACCTCCACCGCGATCCGAATATGGTCGAGGTAGCTATCCGCAAGCAGATTCAGTCGGTCTGACAAACAGTCTCTCCTTGAAATGGATGTTGCCACCGCCCGCTGCGCACCGCTTTTTTCATTGCCAAAAAAGCGGCGCATCCCGGCCTAATATTATCTCACATTCTTTGCGATGAAGCGCAATCTGGTGGCATTATCGATCAGGGTGTGAACCTTGCCCTTACCCATGCCCACAGGCACCTCGCATCGCGGAGTTCATTCTGCGCCGCCGAGGTGCTGGATTGAATAATCTAATCATCAGTTGAGGGCTCTACGAGCTAGGAGCCCTTGAGACAGGCGTCTGCACGGGCGGGGTCGCCTTGGGAGGCTCAAGCGTTGTGCTAGGCGACAAAAGGGGAGCGGGAGTAGCAACCGGGGCGTTCATCGCATGCCGAGTGAAAACCTCACGGTCAATTCGCTCGAAGGCGTCTTTGTAGACAGCAGGGTCTGAAACGGGTGTTTCATCGGTAAATGAATCCCGACTCTTACCCTTCGAAATGACGAAGTTTAGCCGAATCCGAGTTAAGGTCGGCGTCCTCCTCTCGATGAAGGCCGACACCATCGGCACATCTTTCTTTTTGCCGATGCCGTGCCAGATATTGTATGTAAGCTTGGATTGGGCAGACCCAATAGCGCTAATGAGACCAGTCGTACGATCTGCCGCCAGTATGCGATAGCCAGAGTCTTGGAGGACGGTCATTACCGCCGGGAATGCAACGTCTGTTGGTGTCTCGATGTCACGCGCCTGGATTTGTTGTAAAGCCAAGCCAGTCAACTGAGGTTCTTTGGCAGAAACCGGCGACACGACGCTGATCGCTGCAGCAGCCAGCATGATTCCTATGTTCTTCATAAAGTCTCCCATTAAAACGAACTGCTGCGGCTTTTGAAATCTGTAACTAGCTTTTCAGGTCCGAACTTGATTATCAGTGTCATTGTGCGTTGCGTTTGGGTAGATTTGCTTTTGGACGAACTAAAACCAAGACCCGCTCCTCCCGCTACGCCGGAGCCACCTCCACCCAGCAGCATCCCAATCGAAAACCCACTGCTGCCCGAACTGGTGACCGTAGCTTGTCGGTCATAAACCCACACTTCTTGGCCGGACGCATCAAGCGTGGTGAGATTAGGTGCACCAAATGTTTCCAAAACTTCGGTTTGGGATGTTTCGCCGACGCGAAGCGTCAATTGCACCATACCTTGGGTTAAAGAATTATGGCTGTCTGTGTCCTGCTTTTTGGCGAGCGCAACTGGCGCGTAAATTGCGACGCAAAAAGCTGCCAATGCGACCAGTATTTTCATCGATTACATCCCCCGTTGAGAGGGACATAATGAAGTTACCAATCTTAGGCGATAAGAAAAGTTACTCTAAATTTCCAAGAATTACGAACTTCGCAGGTGCGCGATGTGTCGAGTCAACGGTCGCACCGCAAACGGCATGCTGCCAGATTTCAGGGCAGATAAAGCCCTTTTGACCGCGCCACTCGATTCCAGGCCTCCACGCAGATTAACATATCGCGGTGGCGGCAGTAGAGCTGTGCCCAGTTGCGCGACCAAAGCGGGCCTCAGCGGACGCAGGTCATAGATCCAGTCATAGACCGGTGGCAGCGGATTCATGAATGTCTCCCGGCCGGCGGCACGAACTTCACTTATCTTGAGAAGAAGCGTTCGGCGGGATCGTCAGTGTCGTAGTCCCAGGGCTTGGCCAACGGATTGTCCGGATCGACGTGCCGATCGCGAAGCCAGGCGAGAGGTCCGTTCAATCCCGGTTCGACTTGCACGCGGGTACGACTTGATGGCGAGAAACCGAGCTCGGCTCCTGCCTTCAACATGATCTGCGCCTGTTTGTTCAGGATTGCCAGATACGGCGATTGCAGCGGCAACCCGGCGTTTGGGGACTTGGTCAGCAGCCCGTACTGGCCGATCTTCTCGGCGGCTTCGCGATGCAAGTCTTCGGCAACGACCCAGATCGCCAGGATTGACCGGTCCAATTCCTTCAGTAAGCCATAGGGTGCGTGCGTGATCGCATAGGCCCAT
>JAZQRJ010000040.1:0-7287 GCA_045629505.1 Novosphingobium sp. | reverse complement strand
GCGGCCGCGATCGATATAGAGCGTTGACGCTTTCTTCCCCCGGCCGCCCTTGCCCATGATCAAGCCCTTTTCGGCGGCCTTCACATAATCGTCGCACAATTCGCCAACGGTAAGCGACTTGCGGCGGGTAATCCGGTCCTCTTGCGGGTCTTCACCGCGCGCCACTTCGCCGAGGATGCCCTTGGCTTCCCTCCGCGCCTCTTCCACGGTTAAGGCGCCGTGCGTGCCGATCTTGATCCGGCGCGTTCGGCCGCTGGCCCGGTATTGTGCCACATAGGTCTTCCGGCCCGTGGGCCAGACGCGCACGCCAAAGCCGGGCAACAGGTCATCCCAAACGAAATAGTCGCCAGGATCGCCGCCCTTCAGGCCGTCCACATACATCTTCGTGAGCCTTGCCATCGCGCTTCCTTTCTGAAGGCAGGAATCAGCCACAGGAAGCACATAGGAAGCAGTCGGAAGCAAATTCGGGAAAATTGGCGCTTGGCCGCTGCCTTTCCAAATGTGCCTTAAATGGCTGATTTGTCCTATTCAGGAAAGGAACGGAAAACAACAGGAAGCAGCGGAAAAAGCGTGTGCTTTGCCCTCCGAAGGCAGAGGCCACAGGTTCGAATCCTGTCGGGTGCACCAGCTTTTCAATGACTTAGCTAGAGCGCCTTCCTGCCGTACGTAATGAGTACGGAAAACAGCGTTTGAAATGTTCCTCAAACCGGCTGCATCAGTCTTGGGACACCCACTCGATACAGCGGTACAGAAAAAAGCAGATTATCCGGCCATTTTGAGCAAGGCGCTTGCGGGGGTTGATGTGCTTTTGGTGTAAATCTCTACCGGTCTTTTTGGGAACGGCCTTGCCTGTCAATTGAACATGGAGGCAGGGGACAAAGCTAGAATTTCCGCTCGCCGGCATCCGGTCGGCAGTTGCCCGAAAATCCCCCCGATGAGGAAATGGTACCGGCCCGCCTATCGATTTGAAATGAGCTGTTGCTCAGGAAATTGAAGGGTATTTTGCCAGTGATGTGGTCCTCGGTGACGCGCAAATTCTTGATCCGAAGCCAACCGTCTTTTGCGGAACTCAACCCCGGCAACGCAAATGCAGGAAGGTTGACCTGACCTGCTTCTCCCTCAATTTTCACGCGGATTGAAAATGCTACGTATCTTGGCTCGATGGTTTCGCTGGTGCCGGTGGTCCTGCCATAGGCGCTGTTGACGTTCGCTGTTGTGCTGGAGGCAACCACTTCAGTGACCGTCCCGCCATCGCAAACCAAGTCAAGATGCAAAGGTGCGGCATCCTGAGCAATGGCAGGTGTTGAGGTCATCGCAGCTGCTGCAAATACAAAACCCTTCATAAGCCCCCTTGAGACCTCGGCCCATCAGTACCTGTTGTCACGCAAGCCCTTGTCATATTCTAAATTGAGTAGCGAATCAGCCTAGTTTCCTCATAAGCTGCATGATCTTGCGCACGCAGTGGGCCGCCTCCATTGCTTCAGCAGACTTTGAGCCATGCTTCCATGCATTTCGGTTTCCTTTCGGTGCACCGCTACCTTTGCCGCCGTGCATTCGACATCGTGCCTTGCCTTTTCACTGCTGGAGATTGGCAAGGCGTTCCCTTGCGCGTCTTGGCCAAGCATCGCGGTGCCAGCCTTCGCGGGGGTTTTTATTTGGCGCTTTGGCGGCGGATCGAGGTTAGCCAAATATGCCGGGATGCGGCAGCCTCTCGTCAGCGTACGAGTGCCGGTTAGCCTTTGCTTCGCATTGATTTCGTTAGATTCTTGCACCCCTGTCGGGTGCACCAGCTTTTCAATGACTTAGACGAGCGCCGTTCGTTCCGCATGGAATGAGTATGGAAAACGGGGGGCATGATACCCCTGTTGAGGCAGGCGCAGTCCGCGGCAGCGCCGATCCGGTCGGAAATGAATCCCGAAAGGCTTATCCTTCAGGCAGCGCACCCAGTCGGGCTGAGCGAAGGTCGACGGGGTGTCGCCTCGGCCGGATCATAGAAGAAAATAGCGCAGTAAGAAAAAAATCCATTGAGTTTGTCTATGACCCTATCATTCTTCGCACTCCCGCAATGAGGAAAGTCGAAGATGAGTGACCGAGCGCCGCTGATCGACAAGAAATTTGCCAGTCGCGTTGACTGGAATCTAATGCGGACATTTGTCGAAATCGTTCGCGCTGGCGGCATTGGCGCAGCTGCGCGACAGCTCAATCGCCAACAACCCAGTATCAGCGCCGCACTCAAGCGGTTGGAGGATCACGTCGGTGTAACGTTGCTGAACCGCACCGCAACCGGCGTGGAGATGACCGCTGCGGGACACGCCATGCTGGCGCTGTGCGAGGATATGCTGGAATCGGCACGATTGATGCCGCATCATATCGCTCAGGCCACCAAGCGGGTCGAAGGCTTTGTTCGCATCCAGGTCATATCAGGCTTGGTTTCAACCGTCTTTGATGAGGCGATTGCCAGCTTCCATCGCCGCAACCCTGCGATCCACATAGAGATTCGCGTTTCCCCCTGGCGACAGGTGCTTGATGCGCTGGAGCAGGGAGAGGCCGAGATCGGTGTGGGCTACGATGGCGGCGTGCGTGGCAGCCTGATGTATGAGCCGCTATTCGTTGAACAGCAGCAGCTCTATTGCTCGCGCACCAATCCTTACTTTGGATATCGCGTCAGCCGGCTGGGGGAATTAAAGGACCAGGGCTTCGTCGTCACCGGAGATGACGAGTTTGAAGTCATCACTCATCTGCGTCGCCGTTACCGGCTTGGTACCAACGTCAGTGGGCTGGCAGAGGACATCAACGAGGCGCGACGTCTTATTGTGCAAGGCGTGGGGATTGGTTTCCTGCCGATCCTCGCAGCGGAGGCGGAAGTAGCGAAAGGCACACTTTGGCCAATGCTGCACGCCGATTTTGAACCTGCCTACGACATCTATCTTATGTCCCGATCTGAGCCTGCCCGCGACACGGCCACGCAGCTATTCTGGGATGAAGTGCTCCGCCGTATTCGCGCCCAGCGCGGGCATAGAATTAATCTATGTCCACCATCATAAATTTCCCTCTTCTTCTATGACGCAGTGCAGCACAGTCTCCACGTTCGGTTAGGAGCTGTGTTATGCACCACAATCCCAAGGACATTGCACCAGAGGGCGTGGGGGTAAGTTTTGTGGGGATCGGGGCAGGTGCGCTGAGGCTGATCCTGAGTGGCTTTTCCGCCAGAGCGCATGCAATCGCGGGTACGCGCCCGTCTTCGCAAAATCTCCAATCTCTTCCTCGCTTCTCGCCTGAAGGAATAGAGGGGCTGTGATAAAGCAAAGGATCTTCAACCTCCTTCCGCCAGCTCTAATCGGGGTTGTCCTGGCATTCTGGGCATTCGCTCCCAAGGGTGTGCTCGAAAATCCATGGACCCTCCCGATAACCAGTTCACTCATAGTGGTTGTCGTATTGTTGCTGGAACTGGTTCACGAACGGCATGCCGATTGGCGCATAAACCGGCAGGAGTTCTTCACCGACCTGTTCTACGTTGTCCTCCAGTCAAGCGTCATTGCGTGGGTTTCGCGTATTGCCGCGGAGGAGCCGCTGACGGCGCTGAAGGAATCGCTGGGCATCACTACCCAATGGGTTTTGGCCATGCCCTGGTTGGTGCAGGTCGCCATGGTGATCGTTATCATTGAGTTCGGCCAGTACTGGATGCACCGGTTGATGCACAATTCGACGCCGTTTTGGCTGACGCACGCCCCGCATCATCATGTCACTCAGCTGAATGCGGCCAAGGGCGCCGTGGGCAATCCAATCGAACTGTTCCTGATCAGCCTCAGCGTGGTCGCACTGTTCGACTTCAACATGACCGCCCTGTTCGCGGCGTTCAACGTAATGGGGGTCATCTCGGTGTTTGCCCATGCAAACGTGAGGGCCGATCCGCCGATTTGGTACTCGTTCTTCTTCACGACAATCCGGCACCATAGCCTGCACCATTCCACGGACTATGAATCAACGCGCAGCAATTACGGCAACTCGCTGATCCTCATGGATCGCATTTTCGGGACATATCGCGAAGGCGAGGGCGTGCTGGTGGGGCAGGATGATCGTCGGCGCCTCTCCATCTGGGAGCAAACGCTGTTTCCCTTCCAACCGCTTATCGACAAGTACGTTGAGAAGCGGTTGGCCCGAGAGGAGGCGGTGCGATCTGGCGCCGATCTTGGCGCTAACGACCAAAGTGAGCCGGCGGCAACCGCATGACGGGGATGCGCGCCTTTCGCATTGAAGCTGCACGCGGCGCGCTGTCCCATGGTGACTTTGAAACTGTCCATCGCTTCGGCAGCACGCTGGTGGCTGACAATCCGGCAGATGCCGAGGGATACTTTCTTCTCGGCATTGCGGAAGCAGGCGCTGGCCGGGCGCGTGCTGGTATCGATTATCTGAAGCATGCGATTGCGATCGATCCGCAAGGTGAATATCGCGCGCAACTCGCCAAATTGTCCATCATGCTCCGGCGTGATGGAGACGCGGCCGCAACGCTTCGCGATGCTGAGGCGGCGCCCCCGCGCGATGCTCTAAGCCGTGATACGATGGGCTGCGTCTATGCCCGATTAGGTGATCATCACTCTGCCCTCACGCACTTTAACGAGGCCGTCCGGATTGCTCCGACCAATACGGAGTACCTTTACAATCAGGCGGTGACACTCAATTTCCTGGGCCGGGTGGATGGGGCAGCCGCGGCGTTGGAAGCGCTTATCGCGCTGGCGCCCGGCGACGCCCGCGCGCATCATTTGCTGGCGAAGTTGCGCAAATACACGGTGGGCAGCAATCATGTTGACCGACTGACGCGCGTCTATGCGGAGGCAGGTAAGGCGCGCGACAGGTTGTTGCTGGGCTATTCGCTGGCCAAGGAGCTTGAGGATATCGGGCAAGCGGAACAAGCGCTCAAAGTGCTGTGCGCCGCCAATGCAGAGCATCGGCAGGCGCTGCCCTATACGTTTGCGCGGGATGCCGCGAATTTCGACGCGGTGGAGGCGGCATGGCCGCTGCCGGAGGGGCAGAGCGATGCGCCCGCCGAAGCGCCGATCTTCATCATTGGCATGCCCCGCACGGGTACCACCCTGGTTGATCGCATCCTATCCTCTCACCCGGCTGTCGAAAGCGCGGGCGAGCTGCAGGCCATGCCGCTGGCCGTCAAACACGCTGCGCGCACGAGCACGCACACGGTTTTGGACCCAATTACGATTGCCGCCGCTGCGAAGGCGGATATGAGTGCAATCGGCCGCGATTTCCTGAACCGCGCCCGTCATCATAGGCGCGATTTCGACAAGCGCTTTATCGACAAATTTCCGGGCAACACGTTCTATGCGGGTTTCATCGCGCAGGCGCTGCCATCCGCCAAGATCATCTGTCTGCGCCGCAACCCGATGGACACGGTTCTCAGCAACTTTCGCAACCTCTTCGCGATCAGTTCGCGTTATTATGACTACAGTTACGATCTCCTCGAAACCGCCGCTTACTATGTCCGCTTCCATCGGTTGATGGAGCGCTGGCGCGATGCGCTTCCCGGCCGGATGATCGAAGTGCAGTACGAGGATCTGGTTGCTGATCAGGAAGGCGAAACCCGCCGGATGCTCGCCCACTGTGGGCTCGATTGG
The DNA here is from genome assembly GCA_045629505.1 of Novosphingobium sp. Classification (GTDB taxonomy): domain Bacteria; phylum Pseudomonadota; class Alphaproteobacteria; order Sphingomonadales; family Sphingomonadaceae; genus Novosphingobium. Next base: position 1,660 of record JAZQRJ010000040.1, on the reverse strand, counting down.
TCCGAAGAGTGTCTGGCCTTCCACACAAACAGCGCCCCGGTTTCAACTCCCAGCGCAGCTCAGGTTCGAAGGCCGATCTATGCAGATTCGGTCGCGCGCTGGAAGCAGCACGCTGAACTCCTTGAACCCGTCCGGCGCTTCTTCATCGCCCAAGGGATCCCCATCGAATGAAAGGAAACGCATCGTTCATGCCGAGTTTGCTGAAAGTCGCGTTGGGCACGGCTCTCGCTCTGGTAGTATCCGCTCCGGCTCTGGCGAGTGCGAAGTCAAGTACGCGGGTGGTGGAGTGTGGAGCCGAAAGTTGCCTGGTTGTCACCGGTCGGCGTGAACATGCGGTGTCGCCGGTCAGCATCAATGGTAACACTGTGCATGTGGAAGGCGGGCGCAAATGGCGTGCTGTCGTGCCGGTTGAAACCGTACGCCAATGGTCGGCTCCGCTTGCGCGGACGATCACGATCGAGGTTGATGGCGCCATAAGGAAAGCGCGATTGCCGATAGGGTTATTGGGTCATGCTGATAGTCTGGCAGCGCTGGTGGTGCGCATGAAGTAATACTTATAAGATATCCTCGTAATATTAATATTGGGAGTTGACCTAAGTAATAAACACCGTAATTTGCTTATTTCTATTGATACTTTCATCAACTGAGCCTATTTGATCCGCCGTAGCCGGAGAACGGCACTTGCGTGTGACGTATAGGAGATGATGATGAAGTCAGGCCTCGCGGCATTCGCCGCACTCGTTTTTGCGACATCGGCTGCGGCCGCCACCGCGGAAACCCCTGCTGCGGAAAACCCATTTGCCAAGGACCAGGTAATTCTGGACCTCAATGGACTGGATCTGTCCTCTGCTGAAGGTCAGCAGCGCCTTGCAATACGTCTGGATCAAGCCGCGAATGCCGTCTGCGGTGATCGCGTTGCCTCAGTGCATCTTGCGCTTGAAGCACAGGCACAGGAATGCCGCGCCGCGGTTGTGGCCGATGTGCGCTCGCAGATCGAAACGCGCTTGGCAGCGAATTCTACCAGCGCCGTGCGTATCGCTCTGGCGCGCTGATCCTGAAATTTGAATCAGTGATGTGGTAATGATGCCGCCCGTCCTTCTCCGCAGATGAGGGGAGAAGATGCGGGCGGCATCATTTTTTGCTTATTTGAAGTTACTTGCCTGCTGGACATTATTACTTGGCAAGTTCTTCCGGGTTTTCCCACCAGGTCAGAGTATGGACGTCATGGGCTGAGGTCCACAGGCCGGTGCGGGTGAAACGCAATGCGCCGCTGCCCTCTGCCTTGCCAACCCGAGCCTTGATCGCCAGCGTTTTCGGATCGATGGCAACAAAGGTCTGATCCTCAGTCGTGCGCAGCCAGACGGTGCCGGCGCCCGTATCGATATCGCCGTATTTTAGCACTTCGCCGACCTTGACCCGGCCAGTCACTTCGCCAGTTTCCGGATCGACCCGCGCGACCGTTCCGTCGCCCTGTTCCTGTACCCAGACCGCCCCTTCGCCCGCCGCGAGGAAGGCAGGATCCTTGCCCAGAACTGTGGTCTTGACGACCGCGTTCGTGGCCGGATCGATTTTCTGGATGGTCCCGCTTTCGCTGCTGACGACCCAGACCGATCCGAACCCGAAAGCAAGATACCATGTGCCCGGCGAGACGGGGATGGTG
>JAZQRJ010000039.1:0-25479 GCA_045629505.1 Novosphingobium sp. | reverse complement strand
CTGGACAGGCAGCAGTTCCCGTGCAGTGGAACGGCTCGATACCACGCCTCTGGATCTGCTACGCGGCATTGACGAGCAGAAGGAACGTGTTGTTACCAACGTGCTGCGATTGGCGCAGGGTCACGCCGCGCATGACATGCTACTGTGGGGAGCGCGCGGGATGGGTAAATCAGCGCTGCTGAGAGCCAGTGTGGCCTATGCCCAAGCGGAGCATCCCGGCCAGATTGCACTGGTGCAGATCGCTCAGGATGCGCTCTCCAGCATTACCGGCCTTTTCACCGCGCTAGGGAGAACTGACCGGCGATTCCTTGTCTATATCGATGATCTTGGGTTTGAGGATGCAGACGGTAGCGGCCCTCGCCTGCTGCGATCCTGGCTGGAAGGCGGCGTCGAAGCTCGCCCCGCCAATGTACGTCTGGCGGTGACTTCAAACCGCCGCGCCATCGTTTCCCGCCACCTTTCAGAACAGGACGATCCCGTTAATCCGCGCGACGTGCTGGATGACAAGCTGGCGCTTGCCGATCGTTTCGGCATGTCGATTGGGTTCCACAACTGCTCGCAGGACGATTTCCTGGAAATAGTCCGCTCCTATGCAGACTTCCATGGCCTGCAATGGGACCAAGGCGACGCTCTGGAATGGTCCCGCCGCCGTGGTGGCAGGTCGGGACGCATCGCATGGCAATATGTGGTGGAACTGGCAGGCCGCGCCGGACGCTCGCTTTAAAGCGAGGCCGGCGGGTCAGGATCACTCTTTCACATAATCGGATTTGATCTTCATTTCGAATTCACGGCTAATTGTGGCATCCAGCTCCCGAAGTGGTGGCAAGCCTTCCCCAACCAACTTCGCAGGCGGCTTTGACAGTTCTGCTCCTGGCGCTTCGACACGCCAGATCACACCTGAGGTATCGTCGCTCAGTAGCAGGGCACCCGTCTTGTCCCATGCCAGCCAGACAGGACGGCCCTTCGCCTCTTTACCATTATCGGCCAAGAATCCGCTCAGAACAGTCACTGCCTTGCCGGAAGGATTGCCGCGCGCGTCGAACGGCACGAAGATCACATCATAACCCGAAGGCGGTTTTCGGTTCCACGAACCGTGGCGAGCGATGAACGCGCCATTGGCGAACCCCTCACCCATGCGATTGCCGCCAGTCGAAAACAGCAGGCCGAGAGCTGACGTGTGTGCACCAAGGGCATACTCTGGCTTGCGGACATATTGGGCAAGATAGATCGGCATTGGGTTATCCACCCGGTCGTCATACTTGTCCTTCCAATAGATCCACGGCCAACCGTAATGTGCGCCCACAGGTACATTGGTGAGGTAGTCCGGCACCAGATCGGGTCCCAGCATATCGCGTTCCTGCACGGTGGCCCACAATTCCCCTGTGGAGGGATTCAACCCCATTCCATTGGGGTTGCGCATACCACTGGCAAATTGGCGGCGTGATCCGGTGACAAGATCGATTTCCCAGATTGCCGCCCGGCCAACTTCCTCTTCCATGCCGTTTTCAGCAATATTCGAAGCCGAACCTACCGCAACGTAGAGTTTTTTGCCGTCTTCACTCAACACTAGGTTGCGCATCCAATGGTTCCCTGCCGGGGGCAGGTCCATCAGCTTCTTTGGCTTGCCCTGCAGAACCGTAGGGCCGGGCTCGAAGTCGAATGCAAGCACCGCGTTATGATTTGCGATGTAGAGCTTGTTGTTACCGAAGGCCATGCCGGAAGGCGAAACCATGTCATCTTTGCGGAACACGTATCGGGCTTCTGCCCGGCCATCGCCATCAACATCGCGCAGCAGCGTGATCGTATTTGCCGAAGGACCGGCCGCGCCAACCTTCTTCATGAAGAAGTTCATGACGAAGCCAGTGATACCGTCGCTATCCGGCCGTGATGGAGCGTTCGTTTCCGCCACCAGAACATCACCGTTCGGCAGAGTCAGCATGGTGCGTGGGTGATCGAGATCTCCAGCAAAGCGGGAAACCTTCAGCCCTTCCGCCGCAATCGGCGTTGCGTCATTCGCCCAACCTGCAGGCGAAGGCAGACTGAACGAGGGAAACTTACGGGGTTCAGGCTCGGGCAGGATGGGATCTTTCCCCATCGTTGCCTCGATCGGCCGGTCTGATGGATTTCCATACCAGACATATCCAGCGAAACCGATCAGCAACAGAACGATGATCAGCAGGGCGATGAGCAGTTTGCGCGATAATGACATAATAGGTTCGAGATACGTCGCCCGCCGCTTTGCGACAACCCAATCCTGATATATCATCTGGCCTGATGTTTGAATTTGCGTGTGAACCCGACCTTCCCAAGCCAGAGCTATACGATAGCCTGCGTGAAGCGGCCGTTGCGCTGATTGCGGATGAGCCGGATTCGATCGCCAATATGGCAAACCTGGCCGCGCTTATCTGGCAGTTCCTGCCCCAACTTAACTGGGCTGGCTTTTATCGCTTGGTAGGAGACGAGCTGGTGCTCGGGCCCTTCGTGGGGAAGCCAGCCTGCGTACGCATCGCGATCGGTAAGGGCGTGTGCGGAACCGCGGCGGCAACGCTCGAAAGCCAGATCGTGCCTGATGTCCACGCTTTTCCCGGCCATATTGCGTGCGACGCCAACAGCCGGTCTGAACTGGTAATTCCAGTAATAAGGGATGGCTCGCTGATCTCTGTAATCGATCTCGACAGCCCTGTTCCAGCCCGGTTTGATCGCACCGACGCTGCTTGCATGGAGGCCTTTGCCCGATCCATCGAGCACGCCGTCTAGGCAGAGCGTGGCCATGCCTCAGACCGACCTTATCGAACCGTGGGAGCGCGCTTTGTAGTGCCAACCTCCTGAACATGTTCCAAAAAAAACCAACCGATCTCAGCCACAGCATCGGAGGCATCTGCTGAGCTTGGAAGTTTTCCTGATGATTTTCAGGTGTTTAGAATTCCCCGCCCGTGAGGCGCTGGCAGATAAGATCAAGCTGATCGAGCGTGCCGTAACGAATTGTCACTGCACCCGAACGCGGATCAGCGTCGGCTTGAATGCGAACTGGCAGCCCCAAAAACTCTTCCAAATGCCGCTGAACCGCCGAGATATCCGCGTTGTCTTCACCGCCAACAAATTCCGCTTTAGGCTTACGGGAAGGTTTCTTCTCCGCCGTTGACCCTGTGCGTACAAGACGCTCAACCTCACGAACGGATAATTGCTTGTCGATTGCCGCTTCCGCAATCTCAACCGCTTGCTCACTTCCGATCAGCGCGCGGGCATGACCCATAGATAGCGCGCCCTGCTCGACCATAGCCACAACTTTATCGGGGAGCGAAAGCAGCCGCTGCAAATTGGCGACATGACTGCGGCTCTTGTCCACCAGGTTGGCAATCTCGGCCTGTGTCAGCCCTTCGCTCTCCGCAATGCGAACGTAGGCACGCGCCTCTTCAATGGGATTGAGATCTTCACGCTGAAGGTTCTCGATCAGCGCCAACGCCATAACATCGCGTTCAACGAGATCGCGCACAATTGCCGGAATCTCGTGAATCCGCGCACGTTGAGCGGCCCGCCAGCGCCGTTCACCCGCAACAAGCTGGTAACGCCCGTTCGACAACGGACGCACGATTACGGGCTGAATAACACCGCGCTGCGCAATCGAAGCAGCCAGTTCGCCGAGCGCATCCTCGTCAAAGTGCCGGCGTGGCTGATCGGGATGCGGCTCAATCTGAGCAACCGGCAAGAGCGCCAGCGAGGAATTAGTGCCCGTTATTACCGGCCTATCGCCCGACGAATCCGCTCTAGCCGCCACCGGTTCTTCCCGGCGCGTTTCACCAAGCAAGGCGCCGAGCCCGCGCCCCAGCCCCTTTGGCTTCGCCTTTGCCGGTGCAGTTTGGGTTGCAGGTTCATCGCTCATGCCGCTTTTCTCTCTTTCGGGAGTCGGCCAATAAGCTCACGGGCCAACGCGATATAGGCTTTGCTGCCCGCGCAATTGTGATCGTAGATCAGTGCGGGAAGCCCATGACTAGGCGCCTCAGACAGACGAACGTTGCGCGGAATTACCGATTCAAACACCAAGCCTTCAAGGCATGATCGGACATCCTCTGCGACCTGATCCGTCAATCTGTTGCGGCGATCGAACATCGTTAGCACGATTCCTACGATGCCTAGCTGAGGGTTGAAGCGTTGCTGTACGCGATCAACGGTCTGCAACAGCTGACTTAAACCTTCGAGCGCAAAGAATTCGCACTGCAGCGGCACCAGCAAGGTATCGGCTGCGGTCAACGCATTAAGAGTTAACAAGCCCAGCGACGGCGGACAATCTATCAAGCAAACGTCGTATGGCAGTGAAACGCCGTTGCCAATCGCGCCAGCAAGCCGATTGGCGCGGTCCTCTGCGTTGACCAGCTCCACCTCGGCACCAGATAGATCAACAGTCGATGGAATCATGTCCAGACCCGGAATACCGGTCGCTAAAATGCACTCAGCGGCAGGAACCTGATCCACTAAGACGTCATACGTGGAATGTGTGCGTGCGCCGGTGGGTATGCCCATGCCCGTCGACGCGTTGCCCTGTGGGTCAAGATCAAGCAGCAAGGTTTTCCAACCCGTAGCCGCCAGCGCAGTCGCCACATTGATTGCGGTGGTGGTCTTCCCTACCCCGCCCTTTTGGTTGGCTATGGCAATTCGTATCACGCTTTTGCCTTTCTGCCGGTCAAATTCCCGACAATTATGCCTGCTTCAGCGTCCGTTATGGATTGTTCCACGTGGAACTTATGTTGCCAGCCGCTGAGATTTTCTAACTCAAGCCTTGCGGATCGCCCTTTGGGAAGCACCCATATTGTAGAAGCCGTGGAGAAGCGAACAGCTATTTCTAGGAGCTTTTCGAGCGGCGCAAACGCTCTGGCTGATATGACACGAACAGAATGATCCGCCAATCGCTCCAAACGGGATTCAACCACTTCAGTGTTCGCTAGGTCAAGTTGTTCACAGACTCGATTAAGCCACTCTGTCCTGCGTGGCCGTGATTCGACCATCACTGTTGGCATGTTGGGCCTCAAAATCGCGGCGACCAATCCTGGGAAACCCGCGCCCGTCCCCAAGTCCAACCAAGCCCCTGCCGTTTCACGTGGAACATATGTCAGTAATTGTGCACTATCAGCAATGTGCCTCTGCCAAATTTCTGTAAGGCTTTTTGCCGAAACAAGGTTCTGCCGGGCATTCTCTTCCGCAAGCAAAACCGCCAACCGGTCTAGTTGCTCCATGGCCAGTGAAGTGCTTTCCGGTAAAATTGCAACCCAGGCGCGTGCCGTAACTTCATCGGTAATCATGCGGCGGCGAGCCGCTTAGCATGGACTAGCAATGCCGAAAGCGCCGCGGGCGTTACTCCGGGGATGCGACTTGCAGCTGAGAGATTAGCAGGCTTAGCCCTTACCAGCCTTTCGACCATCTCACGCGAAAGACCTGGGATTTGGTCGTAGGTGAAATCATCGCCCAGCGCCAAACTTTCGCTCGCCTTCAATTCTCGCAGCTCGCTATCCTGCCGCGCAAGATAAGGAGCATAGACTGCGTCTTCTACTGCCTCCTCGAGTAGATCCGAATCCACGAACACCCCCTCGCCCAGCCACGGGCGCAAGTTTTCGACATCGAGATCAAACCGCAGCCACTCGCGCAAAGCCATACGGCCGCCGTCACGCCTTACGGGAATTCCCGCGTCTGAAAGCGTCTTGGCATCCACTGGTGTATCAAATGCCGAGATCATCTCGTTCCGAAGCGCTTCCCGCTGACGGAACCACTTGCGCCGCTCACTGCCCAAACAGCCCGCCTGCTCGGCCAGCGCCGCGAGCCGCGTCACAGCGTTGTTTGCACGTAAGCGCAACCGGTATTCGGCGCGAGCAGTCAACATGCGATAAGGTTCACTCACACCCTGCAAGGTGAGATCATCTACCATCACAGCCATGTAGCTATTGGAACGATCGAGTGCCGCGGGTTCCCGACCAAGCACAATTGCTGCTGCATGCATGCCGGCGAGCAGCCCTTGCGCAGCCGCTTCCTCATAACCCGTCGTACCATTTATCTGGCCTGCGCAATAGAGACCTGGCATCGCGCGCAATTCCAGTGTCGGACGCAAGGCCCGTGGGTCGATATGATCGTACTCGACCGCATAGCCGGGCACTTCCATCACAACCTGTTCCAGCCCCTCCATCGTGCGCAGCATTTGCAATTGCACGTCCGCCGGAAGCGAGGTGCTCATTCCGTTCGGATACACTAGGTGGGTATCCAACCCTTCCGGCTCCAGAAATATCTGGTGGCCGTCGCGATCAGCAAAACGATGAATCTTATCCTCGATCGACGGGCAATAGCGCGGCCCCCTCGCCTCAATCGCCCCTGTAAATAGGGGAGACCTATGAAGGTTCTTTCGGATAATATCGTGGCTACGCTCATTGGTGCGGGTGATCGCACAGAAGATTTGCGGATTGCACCGAGCCTTGGTAATAGCCGACATCGTCCATGGTTCAATGTCAGACGGCTGCTCTTCCAAACGCGACCAGTCAATCGTGCGGCCATCTAACCGAGGCGGCGTCCCGGTTTTCAAACGAGCCATCGGCAACGCTGCTTCGCGCAATTGTCCGGCAAGTCGCTGCGCGGATTGTTCGCCAATGCGCCCACCTACTAGTCGCTCTTCTCCGCGAAAAAGAGTGCCGCCCAAAAAGGTACCGGTACATAGGATAACGGCAGCTGCAGGAAGACGCTGGCCATCGCCAAGCTCGATCCCCATGACCCTGCCATTATCGACTATCAGCGCCTGTGCTTCTCCGGAAATCAGAGTCAGATCGCCCTGAGTTTTCAGCAACGCCTGAATTGCGTTCTTGAACAACTTGCGATCGGCCTGGACACGCGGGCCCCAAACAGCGCTTCCCTTTGATCGGTTGAGCATCCGATAGTGGATAGCGGCTGCATCAGCAGCTACTCCGATCAAGCCGTCGAATGCATCTACTTCGCGAACCAAATGGCCTTTGCCCAGTCCGCCGATTGCCGGATTGCAGCTCATCGCTCCGATGGCGGCGAGATCAAAACTCACGAGTGCTACGCGCGCACCCATCCGTGCAGCGACGGCCGCAGCCTCACACCCCGCATGGCCGCCACCGACTACGATCACATCAAACCTGTTCATAGATCGGAAGCTCTACGCCACCACGCCAAACGGGTCAAAGGTCGATATCGTCGAGGTGTTTCACGTGAAACATCACTTGCCGATGCAGAACCGCCCAAACAGCGCATCCAACATATCTTCAGTGGTTGTGCGCCCCAACAGGGAATCAAAGGCAAGTCGCGAAATACGAAGTTCCTCTGCCGCAACCAACGGATCACTTTGCGTTCCCGCTGCTTTCAAAGCCTCAGCCGCATCGGCAAGCAAGCGCGCCTGGCGTTCGTTCAATGCGGCTTCGCCTGGACGTGGCATCATCGTACTTGCCGTTGCAATGAGATCGGCGCGCAAAGCGTCAATACCCTCTCCCGTCAAAGCCGAGACACCATGTCGTGGATTAGCCTTGCGTGGCAGGTCCGCGATGTCACACCGCGCATCGATCTCCCATGCGTCGGCCGGTCCCTCGCCTTCCGTTCCTAACCATAGCACGAGATCTGCTTCAGCAAGGGTGGCGACCGCACGCTGCATCCCAATGGCTTCGATTTCGTCACTGGTCCGTTCATGCAACCCAGCAGTATCGAAGAACTGGAACGGGATGCCACCGAGGGCGACTGTTCTTGTCAGCACGTCGCGCGTGGTCCCGGCAATGGGTGAAATGATCGCCGCATCGCTTTCGATCAAAGCGTTGAAAAGAGTACTTTTTCCCGCATTAGGTGGTCCGCCCAGAACGACGCGGAACCCTTCTTTCAATACTTCAGCGCGGGGACGTGAAAGCCATGCGGCTAACTCTCGATAGAATACTCCCGTACGCCGACTAAAATCCTCCGGCACGGCCGCAACATCATCTTCGTCGGAAAAATCGAGCGCTGCTTCCACCAAAGCCGAAAGACCCAGCAGTTGCTCTCGCCACGTTTCTACCTGACGCGAAAATGCCCCGCCCGCGAGCACCATTGCACTGCGCCGCTGAAGTTCCGTTTCCGCACTGAGCAGATCACCAAGACCCTCCGCCTCGGCCAAGTCGATACGACCATTTGCGAATGCACGGCGCGTAAATTCACCCGGAGTTGCGCGGCGCAACCCAGGCATCTTGGCTAGCGCGCCCTCCACTGCCATGACCACAGCCCTGCCCCCATGGAGATGGAGTTCGGCAATATCCTCACCAGTGCTGCTTGCTGGTCCTGGGAACCAAAGAACGAGCGCACGATCCAATGCCACATCATCGGCATCACGCAACGTTCGCAAACTTGCGCGGTTAGGTTCGGGCAACTTGCCAGCGAGACCCTTAAGGGCTTCTCCGGCCTGCGGTCCACTGATGCGGATAACAGCTATTGCGGCCGGCGGGGCCCCGCTCGACAAGGCGAAAATCGTTTCAGTCACTGTAACTTATCTGCAAAAAACTTCCGCAAAACGCAGCGTGCCTTCAGTCCTTCTTGGGCGAGGAGTTTCCCATCCCGCTCATCGCCACACCACTTTCCATCATCTGCTGGAACATCTTTAGCCCAAATTGACCCATCGGTGTGATTGACTTCGCGATCTCCTGAAGCTGATCCAAACTCCCCACGCCCTGCATCGCATTGGTCAGAGCTTCAACGTAAACCTCATTGGCTTTGGTGACATCTGGCAAGCCAAGAAATCGGCGAGCTTCTTCTGGGGAACAGTCGACCGACACGTTGATATTCACGCTATTTCTCCGCACGCAGCTGATACCGCATAGCTGGCACAAGAGCCGGTCAAAGTCTATCGGCGAGACTGCCGCAACCTTTGCCACCTCCGGCCATTGCGGGATACAGCCGCAGCAATTAGGTTCCCGCAACCCTTACGGGCAGTCACCATCTCAGGAGAGCTCAATATGACCACAAACACCGAAATCCCGACCCTGAGCGGCGATGCCAAGATCCCTGCCTATGTTGCGCGGCCATCCGGTCCCCCCCGCGGCGCGATCATCGTTTACCAAGAGATCTTCGGGGTTAACAAAGGCATCCGCAAGAAGACGGACGATTGGGCAGCACGCGGCTATCTCGCAGTCGCGCCAGATGCGTTCTGGCGCCAAGAACCCGGTGTTGAGCTTGATCCAGATCAGGAAGGCGTAATGCAGACCGCCTTTGGCTACATGCAAGGTCACGATTTCGATCAGGGCATTGGCGATGTCGAAGCAGTGATCCACTGGATCCGGCGTGAAGAGGGTGTGCAGAAGGTAGGATTTGTTGGCTTCTGTATGGGTGGTCGTGTGGCCTATCAGGCTGCTGCACGGACCGACATCGATGCTTCGGTAGGGTTCTATGGCGTGATGATCGACCAGATGTTGAATGAGAAGCACGCAATCGCCAATCCGCTCATGCTTCACATCCCGACCGCCGACGGATTCGTACCACCGGAAGCCCAAAAGGCCATGCATGAAGGATTGGACGATCATCCGCGCGTGACACTTTATGATTATGATGGGCTAGATCACGGCTTCGCTTCGGAATTCGGTTCACGCCGCAGGGAAGAAGCCGCTAATCTGGCAGACCAGCGCACCCAGGAATTTTTCGCCGAACACATAGGCTGATCCAACCATGCTTTGGAAGCCACGGTATGTGTTGCCCGCTGCCCTTTTGGCAGCGTGCGCCGCATCGTTCGCCATTGAACCACTACGGTGGCTTCTGATTTTTCTGCTGCCGATCACGGCAATAGCCTTATTGGATTTCTTCCAACGCCGCCACGCCTTGCGCCGCAACTATCCGTTGATTGCTCGGGTACGGTGGTTGTTTGAGGATCTGCGGCCGTTTCTACGCAGCTATATCGTGGAAAGCGATATCGACGGCCGCCCTTTCAGCATCGACGAGCGGAGCCTTGTCTATGCCCGCGCGAAGGGCGACATCGATACGCATCCAATGGGCACGGAGCTGGATGTTTATTCCAACGAATACGTCTGGCTTGGCCATTCAATCAGGCCCACGCCGGATTGCCCGCAATCCTGGCATGTACCAATTGGCGGACCTGACTGCACCAAGCCGTACAATTCTTCTCTGTTAAACATATCGGCGATGAGTTTCGGCTCCCTGTCCGCCAGTGCGATCGAGGCGCTGAACAAGGGAGCTTCGATCGGCGGGTTCGCTCATGACACTGGCGAAGGCGGAATCAGCCGGTATCACCGCAAGCATGGCGGTCACCTCATCTGGGAGGTGGCCAGCGGTTACTTTGGATGCCGTGCGCGAGATGGCTCATTCGATCCGGGCCGGTTCGCTGAAACCGCTGCCAACGATCAGGTCAAGATGATCGAGGTAAAGCTGAGCCAAGGCGCAAAGCCGGGCCATGGTGGCATGCTTCCCGGAGCGAAGGTTACTGCGGAAATTGCTGAGGCCCGCGGCGTGGAACAGGGGGAGGACTGCATTTCTCCCGCCTTCCATTCGACATTCTCCACTCCCATCGAAATGCTGGAATGGATTGCGCAATTGCGCTCACTTTCCAAGGGCAAGCCAATCGGCATAAAGCTTTGCATTGGCCTGCCCCATGAAATCATGGCCATTACAAAGGCCATGATCGAAACACAGATCACGCCGGATTTCATCGTGGTCGATGGGGGAGAAGGCGGAACTGGTGCAGCTCCACAAGAACTGACCGACAACGTGGGCATGCCTATGCGAGAAGGCCTGATTATGGTCCGCAACGTATTGGTCGGCGCGAACCTGCGTGATCGGGTCCGGCTCGGTGTCGCCGGCAAAATTCACTCTGGCGCCGGCATGGCACGGGCTTTTTCCCTGGGGGCGGATTGGTGCAATGCTGCCCGTGCATTCATGTTTTCGCTGGGCTGCGTCCAATCAATGAAATGCCACACTGGCGAATGCCCAACGGGCGTCGCCACTCAAGTCCAATGGCGCCAGGAAGCCCTGGTGGTGGAAGACAAGGCCGAACGTGTGGCCCGATTCCAGCGGGAAACACTCCGTTCCTTGCGAGAGATTGTAGTGGCCATGGGACTTAACAATCCATGGGATATTTCGCACCGGGATGTGTGGATGCGCAAAGACGCCACGGTCGCGGAGCCGATGAGCCGCCTTTATCAATTCCTTGAACCGGGCCAGCTTCTGGATGATCCCAGCAGCACGCAATATGCCCACTTCTGGGCGCAGGCCATGCCCCACACATTTCAGAAATCGAACAAGGTTTAACAGCAATGCCAAGCAGCGAAGCAACTGGGTGGAGAATGGTGGTTCGCGAAATTGGCGGGCCGGAAGTCATCTCACGGGAAGATTTTGCAATACCGCGACCTGGACCGGGCGAAGTGGTGTTCGCAACCGAAGCCGTGGGCTTGAACTTCATCGATACCTATTACCGCACCGGGCTTTACAAAGCACCGTTGCCCATCGCCCTGGGATCGGAAAGCGCAGGAACGATCATAGCAGTTGGCAAAGATGTAACAGACTTTTCGCCCGGCGATCGCGTGGGCTGCGTCAACGGCGAGGGAGCTTATGCAACCCACCGCTTGTGTTCTGTCCGCCAGCTTATCCGGCTGCCCGATTCAATATCGGCGGAGGTCGCTGCTGCCACCATGCTCAAAGGTTTTACCGCAGCCTATCTTGCAGAAGACATCGTGCAGCTTGGGGCAGGCGACTGGGCACTGGTGCACTCCGCAGCCGGCGGGGTTGGTTCCATCCTCGTCCCCTGGCTGCGTGACAAGGGCGTCCACGTTATAGCGCACGTAGGTTCAGAAGCAAAAGTCGCTCAGGTTGATGCAGAGCACGTTCTGAGCTGCCCGTTTGAAGACCTTGCGGCGATGGTTCGGGAGATCACTGATGGCCTTGGCGTGAACGTATCGTTCGATGGAGTAGGCCAGGCTTCCTGGAAGGCCTCCCTACGCTCCATGCGGCGCCGTGGCACGCTGATCAGCTACGGCAATGCATCAGGCGCTGTGCCGCCAATCACTTTGCTTGAACTGATGCGCGCTGGCTCTGTGGTCGTTACACGGCCAACGCTGGCCGATTTTATGGCCACGCCAGATAGCATCGCGACATTGGCCGACCGGTTGTTCAGCCGAATTGAAAGCGGGGTTGTGACGGTAAAATGCCCGCAGCGTTATCCGCTAATCGAGGCCGGACAGGCGCATCGCGCGCTGGAATCGAGAGCAACGACGGGGTCCACGATCCTGATACCCTGAGGTGCCGGGATTGAGCGGATCGCCATCACGAGACAGCGATCCGCTCCAGAATGTTTTAGCCAACTAGGCCGGACGCGAACGGCGCCACTTCGTGCCAACCTTCGTAGATCATCTTGATTGCAACATAGACGATCACGGCCAGGCCAACCCAGGCGATCCAGCGGAACCTTTCAATATACTTGGCAATCAAGTTAGCTGCGACGCCCATCAGCCCGACTGCAAAAATCAACCCGACGATCATGATCCCCGGATGATCACGAGCGGCGCCTGCAACGGCCAAGACGTTATCAAGGCTCATCGAAACGTCAGCAACCGCCACAGCCCAAGCAGCACCGGCAAAGGTCTTGGTAGACCGCAGACCAGAACGCTCGTCACCCTCAATTTCGGGTGATCCGGGAGAGTTATCCGGGCCGTGAGATTGCATGTCGCGATACATTTTCCAGGCAACCCACAGCAGCAGGAAACCACCTGCGAGCACCAGGCCGACAATGCCAAGCAGCCATGTCACCATAAGCGCGAAGATAATTCGCAGCACGAGAGCCGCCATGACCCCGATCGCGATTACCTTGCGCCGTTGATCAGCGGGCAATCCGGCTGCAAGCGCACCCACGACGATGGCATTGTCGCCCGCAAGTACGATGTCGATCATCAGAACCTGCAAGAAAGCGGCCATTGCCGCTGGCGTGCCTATGTTAGAGAAATCGTTGACAATGTGCTGCCAGATTTCGCCTGGCCCACCCAAAGAGGGCGCGGACTGCGCTAGAAAATATAGAAGGTCGGTCAATGTATCGGCCCGTCTTTATTGGTTCATCGCATCAAAGAAGTCTTCGTTGGTCTTCGAATCCTTCATCTTGTCGAGCAGGAATTCCATGGCATCGATTGTGCCCATCTGCATCAGAATACGACGCAGGACCCACATCTTGGAAAGTTGATCCTTGGGAACGAGCAGCTCTTCCTTGCGAGTGCCGGACTTGCCCACATCGAGTGCCGGGAAGATGCGCTTGTCGGATACCTTGCGATCAAGCACGATTTCCGAGTTACCCGTACCCTTGAATTCTTCAAAGATAACTTCGTCCATACGGCTGCCCGTGTCGATAAGCGCAGTTGCAATGATCGACAACGAACCGCCCTCTTCGATGTTCCGGGCAGCACCGAAGAAGCGCTTGGGACGTTGCAGGGCATTGGCGTCAACGCCACCGGTCAATACCTTGCCCGAGCTGGGCACCACAGTGTTGTAGGCACGACCAAGACGGGTGATGGAATCGAGCAGGATGACCACGTCATGCTTGTGTTCGACCAGGCGCTTTGCCTTTTCAATCACCATTTCGGCGACCTGCACGTGGCGCTGAGCGGGTTCATCAAAGGTGGAGGATATGACCTCACCCTTCACCGAACGCTGCATGTCTGTGACTTCTTCGGGCCGCTCATCGATCAACAACACGATGAGGAAGACTTCCGGATGATTGTCAGTGATTGCCTTGGCAATGTTCTGCAACAGAACCGTCTTACCGGTGCGCGGCGGCGCGACGATCAGGGCGCGCTGGCCCTTGCCCTGCGGACTGATGATATCAATCACACGGGCGGACTTATCCTTGATCGTGGGATCGAGCGAATCCAACCGCAGGCGCTCATCCGGATAGAGCGGTGTGAGGTTATCGAAATTGACCCGATGACGGACCGCATCGGGATCGTCGAAGTTAACTTTGGTAAGGCGCGTAATCGCAAAATAGCGTTCGCCATCGCGCGGGGCGCGAATTTCGCCCTCAACCGTATCGCCGGTGCGCAGGCCCCATTTGCGGACCTGGTTGGGCGAAACGTAAATGTCGTCTGGACCGGCAAGGTAATTCGCCTCGGGTGAGCGAAGAAAGCCGAAACCGTCCGTCAGCACCTCAATAGTGCCAAGGCCCATGATTTCTTCGCCATCTTCGGCCACTTCTTTGAGAATGGCGAACATGAGATCCTGCCGACGTAGAGTCGATGCGCCTTCAACGCCGAGATCTTCGGCCATTTCGACCAGCTCGGCAGGTGTTTTTTGTTTTAGTTCTTTGAGATGCATTGGGAAAAATCCGAATGGAAGCGGGAAAGGCCGGATGATCTTATGGGCTTGGGGAAAGCAGATCGAGGCGTGCGGGATGGCCCGCCCCATGGTCCGGAGCAACCCAGATATATGTTCACCGCGTTGCGGTCAATGAAATCAGAATGGCTTCACTACCGCAAGGACGACGATCAGCGCCGTAGCAAGACCCGGCACCTCGTTCAGCAGGCGCAACTGCTTGCCTGACAGGGTGCGTTCTCCCCTGGCCAGCTTCTTTGCATAGCCAACCAGCCAACCGTGATAACCGCTGAGCAACAAAACCAGCAGGAGCTTTGCGTGCAGCCAGCCGGCACTGAACCAGTTGTTGGCATATGCCATGGCAAGGCCGAATACCCAGACCATGATGAGCGAAGGCGTAAGGATGATCTTGCGAAGCCGTGCCTCCCGCTCAACCCAGCGCTGCGCCTCAAGCGATCCTGCTTCTGCCTCCTGATGATACACAAAAAAGCGCGGGAGCATGAACAAGCCCGCCATCCAGAATATCACGAAGATCAGGTGCCCGGCCTTCAGCCACAGGTAAGTCATTTGCAGGATATCCATCATGGCGGCCTCTTATAACCAAATCGCCTGGCTCGTCATCCTTTCCAGGATCGAACTGCCGCGATCAATCTTTCGACATGCGCAATGGGCGTGTCCTTGCCAATGCCGTGACCCAGATTGAAAACATGGGGCCGATCGGCAAAGCAATCGAGGATGTGATTGATCTGACGCTCCAGATCGCCGTCCCCTGATTCCAGCAGCAGAGGATCAAGATTGCCCTGCACTGGTAGCGATGCCGGCAGCGCCTTGGCGGCCCAACAGGGATCTATCGTTTCATCGAGCCCTACCGCGTCCACGCCCGTTTCTGACGCATAGGCCGGCAGCTTTTCGGCCGCACCCTTTGGAAAGCCGATTACCGGGACGTCCGGGAACCGGGCTTTCAGAGCCGAAACGATCTTGGCGTTGGGAGCGATAACCCAGCGTTCGAACTGTGCCGGGGAGAGGCTTCCGGCCCAGCTATCAAACAATTGTACAGCTTCGGCGCCGGCTTGGATCTGTCCTGCAAGGTAATCGACGGTCATCGCCGTAATCGCATCAATGATCGCCTGAAATGCTTGCGGATCACGATAGGCCATAAGGCGTGTTGCATGCTGATCGCGACTGCCCTCACCTGCCACCATGTAGGTCGCAACGGTCCAAGGGCTGCCTGCAAAGCCCAGCAGGGTCTTATCAGGACCAAGCGCTGCCCTCACCTTTCCCACCGTATCATAGATCGGGTTCAGGCGCTCAGGGACGCTCTCAAGGGCGTCCAGCGCATGATCGACCAGCTTGGGAGAAAGGTGCGGCCCCTCACCAGCCAGAAACTGCAAGTCCTGCCCCAGTGCATAGGGCACGATCAGGATGTCGGAAAATAGGATTGCCCCGTCAAAATCAAACCGACGGATCGGCTGCAGGGTAACTTCGGCGGCAGCTTCGCTATCGTACACCAAAGCAAGGAATCCGCCCTTTTCGGCTCTCAGCTCACGATATTCCGGCAGGTAACGTCCTGCCTGGCGCATGAGCCACATTGGGCGCTGAGCAAGGGATTCACCTTTCAGGGTTCGGAGCAAGGGACCGGGCATCGCGTAGGCTTCCAATCAAATACAATAATATTAGATTCTTAAAGTTGTAGGAGTCTGTTGTGCTGTGGAAAGCGGGGATTGCGGTTCCTTGCCCGATTTCTCCGCTTGTGAACAGGTCGGAGCGACCTCCGACTCATGGATATGGTGAGTCAACGTGAGGTTATCCCCTCAATCCCCAGCCTGTGAAAATCACTATCCCCATGTCGATGACTCCCCTGGTTGAGGGTCTGGAAACGGGGAGAGGTTTTGTCCCCGTAGTTGTCAGCCCGGTTGTCCCGTGGTTTATGCTAGCTCTGTCCACAACCCTGAGGCTCTTCAACAGCCCGCCCGGTTCAGGTAACAAATGCCCCGTTTCAACCTTCACTTGCTTTCGGATTCCACTGGCGAAACGCTGGAAATGATCGCCAAGGCTGCGCTGTCCCAGTTCGATGAGACTGAAGTTACCCGCCATTTCTGGCCGATGGTTCGCTCACATCAGCATCTCGACCGCATTTTGGGCGAAATTTCAGCCAATCCCGGCCTTGTTCTCTTCACACTGGTAAATGAATCCACGCGCGAAGTGCTGGAGGAGAGATGCCGACAGCTTGGCCTGCCTGCGGTGGCAGTGCTGGATGTCGTAACGGATTCCCTTGGGGCCATGCTTGGTCAGGAAGCAAAGGCCCGGCCCGGCCGACAGCACAAGCTGGACGAAGCCTACTTCGCCAGGGTCGATGCCATCCAGTTCACGATTGCTCATGATGATGGCATTGGCTGGCAGGATTGGGAGGAGGCTGACATCGTGCTTGCCGGCGTTTCCCGCACCTCAAAAACGCCGACTGCCATTTATCTCGCCAATCGCGGTTACAAGGTGGCGAATATTCCTATCGTTGTGGAAAGCCCGCCCCCGCCTGCCCTGTTTGACCTGCGGCATCCTCTGGTCGTTGGGCTTACGACTGCGCCGGACCGATTGATTCAAGTACGCCGCAACCGGTTGCTTTCCCTCAGTCAGTCACCCGATACCGACTATGTCGATAACGACCGGGTATCTGCGGAAGTGAAATACGCCCGGCGCATGTTCGCCGATAACGGCTGGCCTGTTATCGACGTTACACGCCGTTCCATTGAAGAAAGCGCAGCGGCTGTGATCAATCTCTTTAACGAGCGGAAGTTTTCCGGGTGCGACACCCCGGTGGGGACAAAACCCATATGACCGCGGATGAGGGCGCAAAAGCAACGCCGCTCGTACTGGCGTCGCAAAGCGCGTCACGTAAAGCCATGCTCAGCGCAGCAGGCGTTGAGTTTGATGCGCGTCCAGCTCACATTGACGAGCGAGCGCTGGAAGCGGGTTTGAGAGAGTTAAGTCCCGATCAGGTGGCAGCGGCATTGGCCTTGGCCAAGGCACAGGCGACGTCCGAAGCACATCCCGGTGCGTTGGTGCTTGGTAGTGATAGCCTGGCGGAAGCTGGCGGCCGCCGTTTTGACAAGCCCCGATCACGCGAAGAAGCCGCAGACCATCTTCGCTTCTTTTCCAGCAAGGTTCTCAGCTTGCATAGCGCGGCCGCGCTGGTGCGCGATGGGGAGTGCGTTTGGCAGGACGGCGCAGTTGCCCATCTTCACGTCAATGAACTCTCCGATGGCTTCATTGATGGCTATCTCGATCACGAATGGCCGGAAGTTGCGGGCTGCGTTGGCGTGTTCCGCATAGAAGCGCGCGGCGTACAGCTATTCGATAAGATCGAGGGCGACTATTTCACCGTGCTGGGAATGCCCTTGCTCAAGGTGCTGGGTGCATTGCGGCAACTCGGGCAGATGCCGTCGTGACTGAGCCATACGCTGAAGTAATCGGCGATCCGATTGCCCATTCCAAATCGCCGCTCATTCACAACTTCTGGCTGAATAAGCTGGGCATCAAAGCCGATTACCGCCGCTGTCATGTGCGTCCGGACGAGTTGGCGGACTATTTTGCAAAACGACGTCAGGATGCCGATTGGCGTGGATGCAATGTTACGATCCCGCACAAGGAAGCTGTGATCCCGTTTTTGGATCGGCTTGAGGATGCGGCGAAGCAGGTAGGCGCGGTCAATACCATCTGGCGTGACGCTAAGGGCCAGTTACACGGCACCAATACGGACGTCGATGGAGTGGCGGAAGCGCTAAGCTGCCGGCCGGACCTTTCGGGTCGCACGGCTGTGGTGATCGGAGCGGGCGGGGCAGCGCGGGCGGCATTCGCACATCTTGAAGGCAAGGGATGCAGTTCGGTTGTCGTCATCGCACGCAATCATGCCAAGGCTGGCGCAACACTGGCCGATTTCAAGCTGCCCGTCCGATTTGCTGCATTTGATGACGTTAACGCACTCCAGAACGCGGCACTTGTCATCAACGCGACGCAGCTTGGTATGGCTGGACAGGAAGTGATGCCTGCTCAGGTTCTGCATGGTTTGACCAAAACAGTGACGGACTGCGTAGTGTTCGACATGGTCTATGTCCCCCGCGAAACGGAATTGCTGAAGCTTGCGGCGGTGTATCATCGGATGACCAGTGGCGGCCTGACTATGCTGGTTGGGCAGGCCCGCACCGCTTTTTCGCGCTTTTTCGGACAAGTGCCGTCACGTGAAACGGATAGCGAACTGCAAGAGATCCTGACGTCATGAATGCAAAGCGCCCGTTTATCCTTGGTCTCACTGGCTCCATCGGCATGGGTAAATCCGCCGTTGCGCAGATGCTGATCGATCTGGGTGTTCCGGTGTTCGATGCAGACGCTGCGGTGCATGAGCTGCAGGGCCCAGGAGGCGTGCTGCTGGAAGCGATTGAAGCTGAATTTCCCGGCGCCACCGGCCCGCAAGGTGTAGACCGCCAAAAGCTGGGCGGCGCTGTCTTTGGAAACAAGGCTGCCCTCGCCCGTCTGGAAGCTATCGTCCATCCCGCCGTTGGCGCGATGCGCACGCAATTTCTGAAGGACAATGCGGACAAACCGCTTATTGTGTTCGATATCCCCCTTCTATTGGAAAAGGGGGGCGCGAAAGATATCGACGCGGTGGCAGTCGTCTCTGCTCCGGCAGAGTTGCAGCGGGAACGTGTGCTGGCCCGGCCGGGGATGACCGAGGAGAAGTTCGAACGCATACTCGGTCTTCAGGTGCCCGATTCTGAAAAGCGCGAACGGGCTGATTACGTGATCGATACCGGCGCAAGCCTTGCGGAAACTCGTGAGGAGGTAGCCCGGTTGGTGGAAGCGATCGGCAAGCGGGAATAATCCGACCCGAAGGCTTGCTTCGGACGCGGGTCAGGCCGATATAAATATCAATGCGTGAAATCATCTTTGACACCGAAACAACTGGCCTTGATCCTCAACGGGGGGACAGGATGGTAGAAATCGGATGCATTGAAATGATCAACCGGATCACAACCGGGCAAACGTTTCACGCCTATTTCAATCCGGAACGCTCCATGCCAGCAGAGGCAGAGGCCGTGCACGGACTTTCCGATGCATTCCTGGCCGATAAGCCTCTGTTTCGTGATCGCGCTGCCGAGCTGCTGGAATTTTTGGCCGACAGCCCGATGGTGGCACATAATGCGAGCTTCGATTTCGGATTCCTGAATGCCGAATTGCGCCTATGCGGCCTTCCCGAATGTTCGCTCAGCCGCATGATTGATACTCATGCAATGGCTCGGACCCGGCATCCCGGTGCCAAGCTCTCGCTAGACGCTTTGTGCACACGTTATGGCGTCGATCGCAGCCACCGTACCCTGCACGGTGCTTTGCTCGATGCGGAACTGCTGGCCCAGGTCTACGTTGAACTTACCGGTGGGCGCCAGATTGGACTTGAACTAGCGGTGGAAACCGTAACGGAAATTCAGGTCGCCGTGCACGCCGTTCGGGCTAGCAAGCCCTTTCGTGCACCCCGGCCCCACCGGGCGAGCACGGCAGAGCTTGCGGCTCATGCAGAGTTTCTCAAGACTCTTCAGTCACCATTGTGGCTTGGATAGTCTCAACAAGCAGGAGATTGGCACATTATGGACATTCGCGTCTCTGGACATCAGGTGGACACTGGCGAAGCCTTGCAGTCGCATGCGAGCGAGAGATTGACCGCGATCGTCGAGAAATACTTCAATCGCGCTCTGTCCTCGCAAGTCACGTTTGGACGTGCACCGGCTAGTGCTTTCCGATGTGATATTATCATGCACGTGATGAGCAACTTGGTCCTGAAGTCTACGGGTTCTGCGCAGGACGCGCATGTCGCTTTCGATCAAGCTGCCGAAAAGATCGACAAGCAACTGCGGCGGTATAAGCGTCGGTTGAATGATCGTCATGAACGGCCTGGGCTAGAATCGGAGGATAATGCGAGTTATACCATTTTTGAAGAACCATCCCAAGATGAGGATGAAATTGTAATTGATGCTCCAGTCGTAATTGCGGAAACCCGGGTTGATATTCCCGAAGCAACTGTTTCCGATGCAGTGATGATGCTTGATCTTCGCAACACTGCGGCATTGTTCTTTAAAAATGCTGGTACCGGACGACATAATATGGTTTATCGCCGGGGTGATGGGTCGATCGGTTGGGTCGAACCGTCTTGATTGTGGCTTAACAGCTGGAATCACCTCAGCCGGAGGAGAGGCTCCGCGCTTCGTTAGAGGTGCGGAGCATTAGTTATTTTGTTACCGGCTAGTGTAGATTTCTGAGAGACGATGAACATCCATTTCACTTTGCTGCCCGAGGCCGTAGGTTTTTCGGACGCAGGAACGAAACAGGCAGTGTTGGAGCGGCTGGCAGACCAGTTCGCGGCGATCTATGGGATCGGCCGCTCGCTGGTTCTTGAACGGCTCCAGGCGCGGGAAGCGCTGGGAAGCACCGGCTTTGGCCGGGGCGTTGCCATGCCGCATGCGCGCATACCGGACGTTAGCAGCCCGGTTGCGGCTTTCCTGCGAATGGACGAACCGGTTCAATTCGAAGCCGTCGATAGTATGCCGGTGGATTTTGTGTTCGCACTCATATCTCCTGAGATTGCGGGTGCGGCTCATCTTCAGGCGCTTGCGGCCATATCACGCACGATGCGTGATGAACGTATGTGTGAGCGGCTTGCGAAGGCGACGAGTCCGGAAGAACTTTACGGCATCCTATCAAATGTCACCGACCGCAACGCCGCCTGAATCCGAAGGCGCTCACCTCCATTGGAGGGCGCTGGAGCGGCTTTATGCCAGCGCTCCAGTCAATCGGCTGTTCGCCTCGGAACTGACGGTAACGGGTGTGGGGACGGCCCGCATCGCTTTTACGGTGGATGAGCGATGCCATCACGCAGCTGGAGCGGCCCATGGGACCGTTTATTTCAAGATGCTGGACGATGCCGCCTTCTACGCCGCCAATACGCTTGTTTCAGATCGTTTCCTGCTCACCACGTCCTTCAACCTGCATTTCACTAAGCCCGTTCGCGACGGCAAGGTCATAGCCGAAGGACGCTGGGTGAGTGGCCGCCGACGAGTGCTGGTTGCTGAATCGCGGCTGGTGGATGCGGAAGGGGAGGAAATCGGCCGCGGAACGGGTACCTTCATGCGGTCCCGCATTCCGCTTTCCAGTCTGCCAGGATATGCTGACGTTATGGCGTCTGCCGGATAGATGGATGACCGGCTTCCCGCTCATCTCGAGATTTCAGGACTGATCCGCCAGGTCCAGAATGAAGGTGGGTTCGCGACTGTTCTACACAAAGGGGACAGGGTTGCCGGGACGATCCTTGTTGTCCTGACAGAAAATGGCAGAGATACAGCGGCCTATGAGCGGATGCCCCAAATGGATGGCACGCGGGCTTGGACCAAGCGAATCTCGGAAGAACCTGAAAATAAAGAGATTTTCGCAGATTTCCTGCAAAAGCGCATCACTCAGGATCCCGACTTGTGGGTTGTAGAACTGGATATCGCGCAGGCACAACGCTTCATCGGTTTGTAGCGCTATTTCATTGACTTTGCCGCGCCGCACCATAAATGCGCCATGTTCCAACGCGGGGGCTGGTGGCAACGGGTATCTTCCCGTCCGCTGGCACGCAGACGGGGATCGACCGGCGGGTCCGAACAATCATATAACGTCCTGGATGGGCGGATGGTTCCGACACGTGCAGGCGCGTTCACCGCCTTTGACCAGGATGTAATGCAAATTAAGCTGAAAATGGCCACTGGCATTGCCGTGGCCGCAACGATGTTGACCGCCTTGTTCAGCGCCACAGGATCTGGTGCATTGGCTGAAGAAAACATCCCCGTTCTGATTCCGGAAAAGAGTCAGTCCCAGTTCGTTTCTGATCCCGTAATGCAAAGTGTCCCTGCAGCCGAGGCGACCGATCAGCCCGTGCAGGAAGACGCAGCCGACGATGCAACTCAGCGCTATGAAACGCTGGCTGCACTGGTTGATGCTCAGTCTCATAACGAAGAGCTTGATCGCCAGATGCACTGTCTGGCCACTGCAATCTATTTCGAAGCGCGCGGTGAATCGCTCGCAGGACAGCTTGCCGTCGGGCGCGTAATTGTTGAGCGTGCCAATTCTGGCCGCTTTCCCGATAACTACTGCGGCGTAGTCCTGCAGCGCTCCCAGTTTTCGTTCGTACGCGGCAGCACGCTGCCCAAGATTCCCACATCCTCGGCCGCATGGCGCAAATCCGTGAAGGTTGCCCAGATCGCGCACGAAGGTAGCTGGGAAAGCCAAACCGAAGGCGCATTGTTCTTCCATGCCGCCCGCGTTTCGCCCAAATGGCGCCTCCAGCGCCTGGCGCGCGTGGACAACCATATTTTCTATCGCTGAGCTGTGATTGCGTTAACTAGGCTGGTACGACGCGAGGTCTGGCCAGCCTAGGCACTGACTTCAACCCAGATCGGCGCATGGTCGCTGGCCTTTTCCCGGCCGCGATAGGCCTTATCAACGCCGCAATGAACAAGTCGGTCAGCTAGTTCTGGTGAAAGCAGCGCATGATCAATGCGAAAGCCATGATCACGCTGCCAGGCGCCGGCCTGATAATCCCAGTAGGTCCACACCCCGCCACGCCGGTTATGAAGGCCGATTGCGTCAGTCCAGCCGTCATTGAGCAACCGGGCATAGGCATCGCGGGATTCGGGCTGCATCAGGGCATCGTTAGCCATGGCCTGAATGGACCAGACGTCCTTATCCTTCGGGATGACGTTGAAATCGCCTAGCACCACGGCCGGAACTTCCTCGGCCCAGATTTCATCCATCCTGCTGCGCAGGCGTTCCATCCAGCGCAATTTATAATCGAACTTCGGTCCGGGCTGGGGGTTGCCATTGGGAAGGTAAATGCAAGCAATGCGAAGGCCGAAAACATGCGCTTCGATATAGCGTGAATGAGCGTCGTCGGGGTCTCCGTCCAGCCCCCGCCTCACTTCGCGCGGCGTTTCGCCGTCAGCAAGAATGGCAACGCCGTTAAAACCCTTCTGGCCGTGCCAGATCGCTTGATAACCGATCTTTTCGAACTCTGCGGCCGGGAAGCCTTCGTCCATCGTCTTGATCTCCTGCAGGCAGGCAACCGATGGGCGGGTTTCTTGAAGCCATTCGAGCAGTCGCGGCAAACGGGCTTTGATGCCGTTGATGTTGAAACTGGCGATTCGGATCACACGGAAAAGCTCGATCCGCACCCACAACCGGAGGCTGCATTGGGATTTTCGACGCGGAACGCGGCGCCCCCAAGCGATTCAACGAAATCAACAGTGCATCCTGCCAGGAGGTCCAGGCTGACCGGATCAACAACGAGTCTTACGCCGTCTGTTTCCGTTACGGAATCATCGGCGTCAGCACCTTCAGCCAAATCGAACTTGTATTGAAAGCCCGAGCAACCGCCCCCTTCGACCGAAAGGCGAAGAATGGCGGGCCTGCCCTGCTTGCGGGCGATAGCATCCACACGCGCCGCAGCATTTGGACTAAGATTGATCGTCTGGTTCATCGGCATAGATGTAGGCAGTGGGAAGCAACGGGGCAAGCGGCGATCGGCTCCTGCATCATGCCGTCTGAATATAGTCTCGCATTGCTGCTGCTTCAGATTCCACTCGTTCGATGCGATATTTAACGATGTCGCCGATGGAGACGAATGCAATCATCTTGCCATCCTGCAGCACGGGCAAGTGGCGAATCCGGCGCTTGGTCATAAGGGCCAATGCGTCCAGCGCCTGCGTTTCAAGGGTCACGGTAACGGCAGGTGCCGTCATGGCGTCCTGCACCAACATTTGCAGAGCTGGCGGACCCAGCTCACGCAGTTTGTAGATTACGTCGCGTTCCGAAAATATACCGACGACCGCGGAGTCCTTGACAACAGGAAGCGCCCCGATCCGGCGGCCACCGAGAATTGCAATGGCTTCAGAGACAGTGGAGCTGACATCGCATGTCAGGATTTCGGCGTTGCGACCCTCGATTAATCGAGCGATTGTCATCCTAGCCTCCTTCCAATGGGGTAGGCATTATGATGACATAAAAAGCCAGTCTGCACCATTTGATCCGGCGCGGTGAGGATTTCTTCAATACTGGCTTGCGGGATAGCCGTGATCAGCCGATGGACCAAAGCATGCTTCCCAAGTCACCCCTCGATGATCCGCACACCGCAGCATACGCATGGGCCCGCTTCATGCGGATTTTGCGCTGGATGATGCTGCTGACTGTCTTGCTGGTGATGGGCGCGCTTTATCTGCTTTATCGTAATAACGGCGGCGTGTCCGTTCACCTCTATATCGCAACGGCGCTTGGCATCGGCTTTACCATGTTGTTGATGTCGGCGCTTATGGGTTTGGTATTCCTCTCAAGCGGGACCGGCCATGATTCAGCTATTGAAGATCCGCTGGATGATGAGAAGGATGGCCAGCCCTGAAGCTTAGGCTTCTGGCGGATAGAGCCGGTAATCTTCGACCGGAACGCCGCCGATAAGGTGTTCCTGGATGATCCGCTCCAGCACCGGCGGCGTGCAACTGTGATACCAGACGTTTTCAGGCCACACGACTGCGACAGGTCCAGCTACGCAGATACGTAAGCAATCAGCTTTGGTGCGGTATATGCCTCCCCGCTTATCCAGCTTCAGTTCCTTCAGCCGGCCCTTAAGGTAACGCCAAGCCTTTGCACCCACTTCAGGCTTGCAACAGGCACCTTTCTGCGATTCGGCGCAGATGAAGATATGCCGCTGCGTCACGTCTCCTCCATAGGCCGCCAGCGCCCGCCGCGCCTGCAGCAGGACATGGGGTGGCAAGGTTACTGCTGGATCAGCCATGACATCATTGCTTCGCGATAATCGGCAGGGTGCGGTGCGGGTTTGCCATTTGATATGGTGACCATCACAGTTTCAGCATAGGCCACCTGCTTGTCACCTTGAAGCGCAAGTTGCGCCACGGTCTGGCTTGTGCGGCCTAGGGCGCGTAGCCCCGTATAGCATATTATGGGATTGCCGTAGAAAGCCTCGCCCAAGAATTGGACGGAAAGGTTCGCGACCATAAGCGTGAAGTCGACTGATGCCTTCACCATGCCGCTCTCGCGATGATAACGGCCGCGCGCTTCCTGGAGGATGTCGATCAGTGCGACATTGTTGAGGTG
>JAZQRJ010000038.1:0-15030 GCA_045629505.1 Novosphingobium sp. | reverse complement strand
ATGCCCGGACGGCAATATCGAGCCCCTGAACAGGCACCTCAACGCCATTCTCGTCCAGAAGTTCCAATTGCTCCTTCGAGCGGGTCTGAACCGACATGTCCACAATCACGGCGGGCTGGTTTGCAGTTCGAAACCCGCGTGTAATCGCCTCGATCGTTGGCAAAAGGGTTTGAATCTCGGTATCGTCATTGGGGATCGGCTGACAAACGATCGCCAGCCCCGTATTGGCGTTTTGCACCAGTATCGGGATGACCTCGTTCCAGATTTCCGGTTGCTGGACGAGCGCGCCGGTCACATCTAGGGGATTAAGCGTAGAGGCGAACGAAGGCAGCACTTTACGCAATGCATCCCGCGTTTCTTGCGTATAGGGTTCAACCACAAGCCCGTGCTCGTCAGCCAAATCGGCCATCAAGGCGCAGGCCCCGCCGGAAATTGAACTGAGCGCGATCCGCGGAGGATCGATCGGCCCAATTTTTCCAAGCAAGTCTGCGGTGGCTATCGCCTCGTCGATCGACGAGCAACGGATAACCCCGGTGCGTTCACACATGGCATCAAACACCCCATCGTCACCGATCAGGGAACCTGTGTGAGCCTCCGCAATGGCACCGGATATCGCGGACCGCCCCAGCTTGAGCATGACGATGGGCTTGCGTGCAGCGCGGGCACGCGCCGCCGCCGCCATGAAGCGCGCGTGATCGCGGATGCCTTCTGAATAGACGCAGATGGCCGATACTGCATCGTCATCGACAAGGTAGTCCAGCAGGTCCGTGATAGTCAGCCCTGCCTCGTTACCCGTAGCGCCAAGGAAGGCCAGTCCGAACCCATTACAATGGGCCACTTTGCTCATTTCATTCACCAGCGCTCCGGACTGGGAGATAATGGCAAGACGCCCGGTCCTCACCGGCTTGCGCGTCTTAACCGAGGTCATCACGCTGCCATGCGCCAGATTGGCAAAGCCCAGCGAGTTAGGGCCCATGAAGCGGATACCAAGCTCGTTAGCCGCCCGCACAACTTCGTCCTGAAGAGCCGCGCCTTCCGCGCCCGTCTCCGCGAAGCCCGAACTGATGATTACAGCGTTGCGGATTCCCGCAGCCGCCGCATCATGCAGCGCTTCAACGACGGCATTTGCGGGCACGTAGATAAAGGCCGCGTCAACCTGATCTTCAATCTCGGTGCAACTGGTATAGCCCGGCAGACCGTGGGCAGACTTGCCGCCGCGATTAACTGCATAGAGCTTGCCTGTGTGCCCATAGAGTTCAAAGCAATAGAAGACCATCGCGCTCCATGCAGAGCGGTCCGATGCCCCCACCAGCGCGATATTGCGAGGTTGGAAGAACGTCGAAAGATCGGCCCCAGCCACAATCAGCGACCTTTCCATACGGGTTCACGCTTTTCAACAAATGCGAGAGGCCCCTCGGCGTAGTCTTCGGTAACTTTCAGCTCCGATATGGCGCGATCACCCGCGCGCATTCCCTGTTCATCGGTCATTCCAGCAACCTCGCCGACCAGTGCAAGCCCGCGCTGAACCGCGAGCGGCGCATTGACTGAAATCCGCCGCGCCAAATCGATGGCTCCGGCAAGGTGCTGCCCGGTGGGAGTTACGTGATTGACGAGGCCCAGCTCATAAGCCCGCTGAGCAGGAATAGGATCACCCGTAGTGATCAGTTCGATAGCGATGTTGCGGGGGATCATGCGCGGCAAGCGGGTTACGCCCCCTGCCCCGGCGAGCAACCCACGTTTGGTTTCCGGCAGGCCGAACTTCGATTCCTCCCCAGCCACGATCATGTCGCAGGCAATCGCCAGTTCCATCCCGCCTGCAAGCGCCGCCCCAGCAATGGCGGCAATCCAAGGCTTCCTGCGCTTTGCCTCAATGAACCCGGCAAATCCGCCGTCCTCAGTGTAAAGCCCGGCAGAGCCGCCTTCCGAAACCACTTTCAAGTCTGCGCCCGCGCTAAAGACCTGATCGTTTGAAGACGCGAGGATCACCACACGCACCTTCTCGTCAGCCTCGCTGCGCTTTACCGCCTCGCTCAACCCCTGAGTGACCTCAAGGTTGATAGCATTGCGCTTTTCCGGGCGATTGAGTGTGACGACCGCAATCCAATCCTCGACGATTTCATAGCGAACGATGTCGGACATGCGTGCTCCTCTCCTGATGCTGAGCCGTGTGATCGGCTTTATGTCACCGCCGTAACGCATCGAAAATGAATCTCAAGGCTTGCATATGCCCTGGAGCTTGCCCAACCATGCCCATGCGGCGGAGATCGCAGAAAAGGGGATCGGGATGGCTGACAATGACGGGAGAAAGGTGGCGATCGTCACCGGCGCGGCAGGCGGTATTGGCATGGCAACGGGCCGAAAGCTCGCGCAGGACGGATTTCGAGTAATCCTTTCCGATCTTCACGAAGGCGAAGTCTCTCAAGTGGCGGATGAGATAGGCGGTCTGTTTCAGCAAGCGGACGTTACCAACGAGGAGCAAGTTGCCGCCCTGGTGCACCGCGCAGTGAAGGATTTGGGGCGACTGGACGCGATCGTCAACAATGCTGGACAGGCAGGCGCGCTGGGTTCCATCGTCGACGTCACCGCAGAATATTGGCGGCGCACAATGGCCGTCCTGCTCGACGGGGTGTTCTATGGCGTGAAGCACGCAGCTCGCGCAATGATTGCGGGCGGCCGGGGCGGATCGATCCTCATCACCACCAGCATCTCGGGCCAGAGGGCCGTGGGAGGCCATCCATACATCGCAGCAAAGCACGCTGTAATCGGGCTTACCCGCTCTGCCGCCAATGACCTTGCCCCACATGGGATCCGCGTAAACGGCGTTGCGCCGGGCTATACACTGACTCCAATGACGATCGACATGTTCGGTAGCGAAGATCAGGCGCGATCGGTTCTTGGCGGGCGGGCTCCGCTGGGCATCGTCATCGAACCGCGTGACATTGCCGAAGCGTTTTCATTCCTTGCCGGGGACAGCGGCCGCGCCATCACAGGGCAACAGATCACCGTGGACGCTGGATTCCTCGAATGCCTCAACCGCTCGATGTCGTTTGATCGCGAGCCGGGTTATCTTGGGGCAACGGGATAAGCTATCTAAGCAACCGGGTAATCAGCGACCCGGATTTGGCACCGGCATCACATGATACTATGAGCCGTACGGCTAATCTGATTGGGGGAGAGAATTCGCGTGTCCATCATCGCGCCGCGTCCGGGAAGCGGTCGGCATCTTGCCGTTCGTATCAAGCGGCCTGCTGATCGGCGCAGCTCCTCGCGGTCGGCAACGCGCGCGCTCGACGTGCTTGAGCTGTTTGGACAGGCCCGGCGCCCTTTGCGAGCCATAGAAATCTCCCGCGCGCTGGACATGCATTCTTCCACGACCAACCAGCTGCTGAAAACCATGGTCGGCTCCGCTCACCTCGTCTTCAATGCACAAGGGAAAACTTATCTGCCCTCGCCCCGCCTTGCGGATTTCAGCGCATGGATCGTCGAGAGCTATGGCGCTGATGGACGGTTACGCAGCCTTGTAGATTACATCCACGAACATACGGGCATGGTGGTGACGGTGACGACGCCCAACGATCTTTTCATGCAGATCGTTGATGCAAAAATCCCCAGTATTGTGGGTGCGGATGAAAACGTTCCTGAGCGCGGCCTGCAAATTTCCATCTTCGGGTCCGCGATTGGCAGTGCCTATCTTTCAGTTCTGGAAGAAGACGACATGCGCCGCCTGGCGCATCGGGCTCGTATCGGCGACGACGAAATCGGACAGCTGATTGAAACTGCCCGCCAGATCCGGCTCGACGGTTATGCAGTAGGTCCTGTCGCGATGGATCAAAGCGCATGGTCGCTTGCAATGCCGCTGCTCACGCAGGGCATCCGCTTTCCTTTGGTGGTCGGAATTGCGGGCCCCGTAAAGGTGGTGGAAGGCAAACTGAAGGAACTGACCCGGGTTATGCGAAATGGCATAGAACGCTGGTTCGGGACGAAGTGATCGCCCCGAACCCACGCTAGTATCAGTCGTCCACACCCATGGTGCCGCCAACCTTTACCCGGCCGGCATTGGCCATCATGCCCGGCCAGCCATTGGCCGTGTAGCCGCCGTCCACGGCCAGGGTTTGGCCGGTGACGTAGGACGACAGATCCGACACGAAAAACGTGACGGCCTTGGCGATGTCCATGGTGGTGCCGCGCCGCGGCATCGGTAGATGGGATGACATCTGGAACTCGCTATCCGACGGGCCTTCCGGAATACGCGGAGTGATGATCGAACCGGGTGCCACCACATTCACGCGGATGCCCTTATCCGACCATTCGATTGCCATAGTTTTGGCGAGGTGAATAAGCCCAGCCTTGGCCGCACCGTAGGAGCCATGCACTGCGGAACCGCGGATGCCGTCAATCGACGCCAGAGCGACAATGTTGGCCTTACCGTTGCGAGCGATAACCCGCTTGGCCAGCTCACGCGCAGCCCAGAAGAAATAACGCAGGTTACGCTGGTGATCGAGATCCCAGATCTCCGTCGTCATTTCAGTAAGCTGTGCCCAGCCCGCCATACCGATAATCGTCACCATTCCATCAAGCGGGCCGAATTCGGTATCGACTTTCTCAATGGCGTTGACGAGTTCCTGTTCGTTCAGAACATCGCAGCTGATCGCATAGGACGAGACGCCCATTGCTTCGATATCGGCAGCAACTTTCTTCGCGCGATCCAGTTCCAGATCGAGGATTGCGACGTTCGCACCGAACGTTGCGAGCACTTTGGCAGTCGCCTCACCATTGCCCTGGCCGCCCCCAACGATCAGGACACGCTTGCCCTTCAGGTCCATCAATTCATCAATTGTCATTCAATTATCCTCCCACTGGGGCTTCGGGCGTCTTTGCCCATTTCTTTTCGGTAACCGATTTTTCAGCCTGCTTTATGCCTTGGGCCAAGCTGTTGGCGACGCCGTTCTTGCCCATTTTTTGCAGTTCGGGAATGACATAAGTGCCCAGAAGTTCAATAGATTTGAGCACGGCCCTATGCGGCAGGTAGCCAAAATTGAGATAACAAAGCACCTGATCGACGCCGATCTCGTCATAGCGCGCAAGCTTTTGCAGACATTCGTCGGGCGTTCCGACTATGACCATGTCTTCACGGTCAAAATGCGTGATGTCGAATTCGCCCCGGCGCTGGGCGTCCAGTACCGGGAAAGCCTGCTTCTGCTGCTCTTCGGAAAGGTGCGCCATCTCCCACTTCAGGTGGAATTCTGCCAGCCCCTTGTACCACCACCACATGGATTCCCACACGCGATCCGTCTCGAACGTATCGCGGCTCTCGGTGCAGTGGACCAGCGTATAGACGCCCACCTTGTTGGTATGAACGCTGGTCAGGGGAACAGCGTTTTCCTGCGCCTTGTGATAAGCATCGATGATCTCTTTCAGACGGCTGAGCGGCTGCATGATCGAAAAGCAGAGCAGCCCGCAGCCGTTCTCTCCCGCCATCACCGCGCTCGATTCCGATGAGGCCGCCATCCATGCTGGCGGGTGCGGATACTGATAGGGTTTGGGCAGGACCATGCGGGGCGGGAACTTGAGGTATTCAGAGTCTTCCGAATAGACCTCCTGCTCCCACATTCCGACCACGGTTCTGGCGGCGGCCTTCAGCTTTTCCTTGCTGTTGGGAATGTCTACACCGAAGGCCAGCTGTTCCATCGGCGTGGAACGACCCATGCCCCAGATCGCGCGACCTTTTGAGAGCAGATCCACTGTCGCCACCTTTTCAGCGACACGGGCTGGATGGATGAATTCGTGCGGCATCAACACCACCCCAAAGCCCAGCTTAATCCGCTCGGTGATTTGGGAAAGCGCCCCCAGCACTACGTCATTGCAAGGCATGTGGGAGCGGTTTTCACGAAAGTGGTGTTCTACCAACCAGACTGCCTCAAAGCCCATTTTGTCGGCGAGGCAAATCTGCTCAATGCTGTCGGGGTAAATCTTGCGCTCTGCCTCCCGCTGCCCCCAAGGATGCTCACCCGCCCAGGGTTGCGGGCAATCGAATTCATATAGCAGACCGAGTTCCATGCCGCATTCCTCTCATTGTTATTATTGAGTTGAAGGTTAGGCCGTGCAGCTGGAGGGAAACAAGATCAAACATCCGGCCTGACGCCGAAATCCGTAATTATGCGTTCGCCCCCCAACAATGGAAAATCCTGCGTACGGCTCATAAGACTCCGCGCGCAGGTTTCGTCGTTATCAATCCAGCGCGTAGAAACGGCGCGCATTGTCGCGAACGATGGGACGAATCTCATCTTCCGGAACGCCCGCGAACTGGACATCCATGAACTCCCTTGATGCCGGCCAGGTGGTTTCGGAATGGGGGTAGTCCGTGGACCACATCATGTTCTTTCCACCAGGCAGGTTCCGATTGCGGATGCCTTCCTTGTCGCGAATGAACGACGTGTAGATATTCTTGTCGAAATACTCGCTGGGCTTCATGTTCAGCTTGAGGTTCAACCAGTGCCCCTGGTTGTCATAGATGCCGTCCATGTATTCGGCCACGAAGGCAACCCATCCGGATCCGCTTTCAATCGCGCCAAATCGCAGATCAGGGAAGCGATCGAACACGCCGCCGAACACCATGATCGCCAGCGGTTCTGCCATGCAAAGCTTGCTCATCACCATGTTTGGCAGGAACTTGAACTGGCCTGGCCGAGCAATCCGCGCGCCAAGATGGATCGTGACGGCAAGATTGAGGTCAACACACGTTTGCCAGAACGGATCGAACTCCGGATCGTCATACTGGCGCTTGCCATCAGGATCACCAGTCAGCGCCAGGACCTGCGCGCCAAATCCGCCCGACGTGATCGCACCGGATTGCGGGAAGGCTGGAATGTTGACGGCCTTGAGGCCGCGTCTGGCAGCATCCTTCGTCATCTCGATGGTCTTATTGACATCCTGCATGGGCATATAGGCAGCGCCCACCAGACGGTCCGGCGCATAGGAGCAGAAGTCTGCCAGCCAGTTGTTGTATGCCTCAAAGCTGGCGAGATAGAGATCATTATCCGCAGTTCCCAGCGGCCCGCCACCATACATGACCGCGGTTTCGACCCCGTCACGATCCATGTCTTCCAGGCGCGAAGCTGGCTGCCAGTTGCCATCGCGCACCAGTTCCATCTTGCCTTCGGTTTTAAATTTCTTGCCTTGCCCGGAGACGGTTGAAAGGAGGTTGATCGGCTTGCGCGCGCCTTCAAACTCCATCCAGTCATTCTTGTCTTCTGGGCCGCCTGCCACGAACTTCGGCCCACGACCGGCGAACTTTTTCGGCAAGTATTCATCCCAGAATGTCGGAATAGGATTTACGTGAGCATCAGCATCGACCAGTTGCATGGCCACACTCCTTTCAAGTCATCTCTCAAAACGTCGACGACATTCTTTGATCGCCCAATCGGACAACGGCAGTCCTCTTCAATACTGAAGGTTCTACCTTCGGCGAGTGTGAGTCAACGTGCCACAATCACTGATCAGAGATACATATTTACGGAACTACCGGCCTGGTCCGCGTTTGCAATTTCAGTTTCCTGATGCAACACCATAGCGTGAAGGTAACAAGCCAAACAAAAATGGGAAGAGCGATGGAATACGATCTTATCGTGCGCGGCGGCTTCGTTGTCGATGGCACCGGTCTTCCAAAGCGGCGGATCGATCTTGCGATCAAGGACGGAAAGATTGCGCGCATGGCGCGGCTGGAAGACGTTTCAGCGAAAGAGGAAATCGACGCAACAGGCCGCATCGTGGCACCGGGCATCGTTGATGCGCACACGCATTACGATCCGCAGATCACCTTCGATCCTTACGCAACGATGTCCTGCTTCCATGGTGTGACCACCGTACTTGCAGGCAACTGCGGCTTTTCCGCTGCTCCCGTGAAGAAGGAAGATCAGGAATATCTGAAGAACATCTTTGCCCGCGTGGAAGACATGGACCCGCTGGCATTGAACGGCGTACGCTGGGATAAGTTCGAAACGTTCGATGAATTCCTTGGCATTCTGCATGGCAATCTCGGGATCAACTTTGCCTGCTATGTCGGACATTCCAACGTTCGCCGCTGGGTAATGGGCGAAGACGCCTGGCAGCGCGCCGCCACCTCTGACGAAATAGAGCAGATGAAGGCAATCGTCGTGCAGGCGATGGAAGCTGGCGCGGCGGGATTTTCCACTTCGCTGGCCCCCACGCATCTGGATACGCAGAACCGCCCCGTCCCCTCTCGCCTTGCTACGCCAGAAGAACTGCTCGCGCTTGCGGAAGCGGGCGGCAAGGCCGGAAATGGTTCGATCTGCTTCCTGCCCGAAGGCACCATCCGCGGCATGTCCAGCGAAGATCACGAAATGATCATTGCCCTTGGGCAAGCCAGCGGGTTGCCGGTGATCGTGCAGGGGCTTGGCGGACGCGGCAAGACCGATGTGCCGGGCTCAGGCTGGGAAGCAGCAGTCGAGGCGCTGGATCGCGCGCAGGAACAAGGTACACCATTCTATTCTCTGCTGATCGCGCGGCCGTTTGACCGCCAGGTCGCGTTCGACGAAACCAACCACCACTGGCAAGCGGTTCCCGCCTGGCACAACATGACGCGCCTGCCGATCGAAGAACGCCGCGCGTCGCTCAAAGACCCCAAGGCCCGCGATGAAATGCGACACGGGATCGAAAATCCAAACACCGATTCATCCAAGGGCACGACCATCCCGCCGCCGCAATGGAACGCGGTCTATGTCGAGAATTCGCCTGCGCTTCCCGAAGAACAACATCAGGGCAAATCAATTGCCCAACTTGCTGAAGAGAAAGACGTTGCGCCGGGGGACTTCGCGCTGGATCTCGCTCTGGAGGATGATTTCGCTACCAAACTGCGCTGGCGGATGACCGGTCCGGAATGGGACGCTTCGGTAATGAAAACGCAGGTCGATCCGCGGATGATCATCGGCACGTCGGATGGCGGCGCGCATTTGGCGAAAGACGATCAGGCCGACTGGAGCTCATATTTTCTGGGAGTATGGGTACGCGAACGCAAGGTCTGGTCGCTGGAGGAAGGCATTCGCCAGATCACGCAAGTGCCCGCCTCTTTGCTGGGCTTCCATGATCGCGGCACGCTGCGCGTAGGTGGATGGGCTGACATCATGATCTTCGACGCAGATGAGATTGGCCCGCTGCGCAAAGACTTCGTTCACGATCTTCCCGGCGGCGTTGGGCGTTACAAGGCTTATGGGAAGGGTGTTTACGCCACCATTGTGAATGGTGAGCCCATTGTCTTGAACGGAGAGCTTACTGGCCGTCTGCCGGGCGTAGTCGTCTCTCCGCTATAGCTGCCGGCGTCACTGTTGCGTGAGACCAGGTACCACCTTCCTCGCACAATAACCTGCCATACGGTCACACCGTCCTGCAGCAACCTGACGCAAGTAAACGGGGAGAGTATTGATGAAAGTTCTGGGGTTGAACCGTGCAGAATTGCTTGTGGAAGATCCGGACGCTGCGCAGCGGACGTTCGAGTTGCTGTTTAACGGCGGTTATTATCCATCAGACAGCGGCGTGCACAACCGACCTCTGGATTGCCGGGTAAACTATCAGCACGGCCTTGAACTGGTCCATCCCACCAGCAGGGAAGACAAGCTGGGCAAGCTGCTTACAGACAAGGGCGAGCATGTCTTCACCGTTGTCTGGGATGTGGACAGCATCGACGCGGCGCGGGAGCACGTGCTGAAAAATGGTTTCGAAGTGCAATACGAAGGCGATTACAGCGCCAAGCCAGAGGTGGATGTTCATAAGCAACTGGTCGTCCGCCCGGATCGCACCCATGGGATGCAGGTTATCTTTCAGGAACGCCGCCTTGCCCCCGGAAAGGCCATCACGCGCGTTACAAAACCTGGGCTGGAAGTATTGGGCTTGCAGCGAGTGGAATTGCTCGTTCACGATCCCCAAGCAACCCAGGCAACCTATCAGCGGTTGTTCAACAACCAGCTGGACTTTGAAGTCGATGTTGACGCCGCCAGCAGGCCGCTCGATTGCCGGGTGGACTGGCGCTTGGGGCTTGAACTGGTCCACCCCACAAGCCCGGAAGACAAGATCGGCAAGCTATTGGCCAACAAAGGCGAGCATGTCTTCACCGTAGTTTGGGACGTAAATGATTTCGATGTGGCCAAGGAACACCTGGCCACCCATGGCTTCGAGATCCAGTGGGAGCACGATTTTGGCCCTCACGGCGATCTGGAAGTGCACAAGCAATTGGTCATTCGCCCCGAAAGAACGCATGGGCTTCTGGTGATCTTTCAGGAACGCAAGATGCGTAATGGCTTCACTTGATTACCATTGCCGCCTATTAGCACAGCCATGATTCATTTATTCGATCTCAGCGGCAAGACCGCCATCATCACCGGCTCTTCACGCGGCATCGGCAAGGCAATTGCCACTGCCCTGGCGGCGCACGGTGCAAACGTGGTGATTTCCTCGCGCAAGGAAGCAGCCTGTCAAACTGCCGCCGATGAGATCAACGCAATGGGTCATGGCAAAGCCATCCCGATTGCGGCGAACATTGCATCCAAGGATGATCTTGAAGCTCTTGTAAATGACACGCGCAAGGCGTTCGGACAGATCGATATTCTGGTCTGCAATGCCGCCAGCAACCCATACTACGGGCCGATGCTGGGAATCTCTGATGACCAGTTCGAGAAGGTGCTGCGCAACAACATCCTTTCCAACCATTGGCTGGTGCAGCACGTCGCCCCGGAAATGCGCGAACGCAAGGACGGGGCCATCGTGATCGTCTCTTCCATCGGCGGGTATCGCGGATCGAATACGATCGGGGCTTACAATCTTTCGAAAGCGGCAGACTTCCAACTCGCCCGCAATCTCGCGGTCGAGCTTGGGCCAGACAACATCCGCGTCAACTGCATCGCGCCAGGCATTGTGAAGACTGACTTCGCCCGCGCGCTGTGGGACAATGAGGAAAACGCTGCGAAGGCTGTGGCCAGCGTCCCGCTGGGCCGGTTGGGTGAAGTGGAGGACATTGCCGGTGCGGCGGTGTTCCTGTCCTCCGCAGCTGGACGTTACGTAACCGGCCAGTCCATTGTTGTAGACGGCGGCTCCACCGTAACGATCGGCGGAATTTAGGCCGGTTCCACAACCTCGTCCCGCAGCGGCACGGGGCGCACCTCAAAGTGATCAAAGTTGGGCGCGGCCAAGCTTTCCTGCAATTCAGGAAGGCTCACCGCATCATAAGCTGGCGTGCCGGTGTGATCGAGATACCAGCTCTGGCACCCGCCCGTCGCCCAAACTGAACCGCGTGCGCGTTCGCGCACTTCGCCGAGCCACTCCTTCGCGACATCTTCCTTAGGTGCGATCAACACGTTGTCGCTGACGATCCGTTCCAGCAACTGGAACACATAGGCCACCTGCGCTTCTACAATGCCGACGATGGAGGCACTGCCGCCGGGCGAGGAAGGCCCGTTGAGCAGGAAGAAATTGGGCATGTTTGGAATGGACACGGAACGGTAGCTCAGCGGTAAATCAGCCCAAACTTCTTCAAGCTTGGCCCCGCCCTCACCCGTCAGCGTCATAGGCCGGATATAGGCATGGGCATCGAAACCTGTAGCGAAGACCAGCATGTCGCATTCATGCACCGTGCCGTCCTGCGTCACCACGCCGCGCGGCTCAATACGGTCAATCCCGGTGGTGACCACTTCCACATTCGGTCGCTGCACTTCCTCAAACCATTTTTCCGACATGACGAGGCGCTTGCAGCCCACAGCATAATCGGGCGTCAGCTTTGCTCGCAACTCGGGATCACGAATGCGCTGCAATGCATCGGAGCACATCTTGTCCCGTGCTTCCCGCGCCTGCGGGCTTTCGAAGGCGAGCTTGCCCCGCAAACTGCTCTCATCCAACATGCGACGATAAGTCGCGTGCACGGTGTTCGGAAAGAGCCGATACATCAAACGCTTCCACAACGGGATCGGCGTGTCCTCTACGGGGAAAACCCACTGAGGCGTACGCTGAAACTGGGTGAGCTTCTCCACTTCGCCGGCAATCGCCGTCAATAGCTGCACGCCAGATGACCCGGTGCCGATCAGTCCCACACGCTTGCCCTTAACCGATAGCGAAGGGTCCCAGCGAGCGGTGTGGATACTAGGCCCATCGAAAGTTTCGATGCCTGGAATTTCTGGAAGGCGGGGATCGCGCAGCCGTCCCGCAGCTCCGATCACTATGTCTGCGTAGTAAGTGCTGCCGTCTTTGGCGGATACGGTCCACCCCGCTCCGTCAAACTCAGCGTGGGCTACATCCTTGCCATAATAGATGTGCGGCAGCACGCCATAGCGCTCTGCGACATCGTGGTAATATTTCCAGATCTCCGGCCCTTTGGCGTAGCGGGTTTTCCAGGCAGGATTAGGCGCGAACGAATAGACATAGACATGCGCTGGAACGTCGCAGGCAACACCGGGATAGACATTGTCCCGCCAGGTTCCGCCCAGCGTTTCAGCCTTTTCCAAAATAACGAAATCGTGCCAGCCACGCTCTTTCAGCTTGATGCCGATAAGGATGCCGGACACGCCTGAGCCGATTATGACGACCCTCGGCCCCGAACCGCCCTTCGCTGTTCGAGGGTGCGCGGCCCCTCCGCTCTGTGGCGTTGTCCCATGCATCCCAATTCACCTCTCCGGCGGTGCGCTTTGGCACCGCCGCCGTACCATTTATTCGGTCAGTCCTGGTTAGCCGGTTCGGGAGCATAGCCCAGTTCGACGCCGGGCATTCCCTGTTCCCGCCACTCCCGCAACTTCTCGGAATAGGTAAGCAAACTGCCGAAATAGATGGCCATTTTCAACTTTGCAGGATCGCGAACACCCTCGCCGTTAAGCCAGCTAGGCGTGCATTCCTTGAACTGATCATAGCCATATTCAAGGCCGGTCACCACCCAGTTCCACCATTCCTCTTCCGCTTGTGGCGTCGGCTCGATGGTCGTTGCCCCGCGATCCTTCAACGCCCTCACCACTTCGGCAACATGGATCGCGTGATCGTAGTAAGTGTGGACGATGCTGGTGGAGAAACCAGCCTGCGCGCTGCTGTAGAGAAACGCATTGGGGAAGTTGCGCGAAAGCAACCCGTGCAGCGTATGCGCGTTCGACCCGTTCGCCCAGTCTTCCGACAAGCTGGTGCCATCGCGGCCATAGATCTCAAAACCCATGCGGCGAGCGTAAAGCGTCCCGGTTTCAAAGCCGGTGGCGAAGATGATGCAATCCACCGGATACTCGGTGCCGTTCACGACAAAGCCGTTCTCGGTGATTTCATCCATACCCTTGCCGTCAGTATCAATCAGCTTGA
Source organism: Novosphingobium sp. (assembly GCA_045629505.1). Classification (GTDB taxonomy): domain Bacteria; phylum Pseudomonadota; class Alphaproteobacteria; order Sphingomonadales; family Sphingomonadaceae; genus Novosphingobium. The sequence goes on along the minus strand of JAZQRJ010000038.1, from coordinate 1,698 downwards.
CGTTGGGACGGTTGAATGCCGGCAAATATTCGTCGTGGAAGCATGGACGCTTGCACCAAACGTCATACCACGGCTTTAGCTTTTCGGCCGTTTCCGCGTCCTGCACGGTCTTTTCAATACGCTCGCGCACACGGTCCATGATTTCGATATCGACGCGCTGACGCTCCTCGACCGGGAGTGTGACCTTGTCCTTCCCGCCAAAAGCCAGATCGCCGCGATAAACCTCTGTCCAGCCATCGCCAACCATGTCTTCCGGCAGAGGCAGGCCGGAGGTCATCGCGGTGAAGTTTTCCATGCGCTCTTGCTGCCAGCCCGGTGGCAAGCTCTTCCACCAATCCGGATCAGTTGGCCGATTATCGCGCGGGCCGACCGCAGATGGGGTGCGCTGCACCACATAGACCTGTTTGGCCAGCGGTGCGATCGCAGGGACAACCTGGACCGCAGTTGCCCCGGTGCCCACCACAGCTACCGACTTGTCGCCCAGATTAGTTGGCAATTCGGTGGGGCCGCCACCTGTATAGGCATAGTTCCAGCGGCTGGTGTGGAAGCTGGCTCCCTTGAACTTTTCGATGCCGGGAATGCCCGGCAGCTTTGCTTTGTGAAGGATACCGCCCGCAACGACGATGAACCGTGCATGGAGGCGATCACCGCGATCGGTGGTTACGATCCAGCGCTGTGCCTGGTCATCCCAGCGCGCATCGTGCGTCTGGGTCTGGAACAGGGCGCGACGGTAAAGATCGAACTTTTCGCCCAACAGCTGGCACTGCCGGAATATTTCCGGGGCTTTGGCGTACTTGTCCGTCGGCATGAAGCCCGTTTCTTCAAGAAACGGAATGTAGACATAGCCTTCCACGTCACACATGCAGCCGGGATAGCGGTTCCAGTACCAGGTGCCGCCGAAATCGCCCGCACGATCAATGATGCGGAAGCTATCAATACCCTGCTGGACGAGCCGCACAGCGGACATCAATCCGCCAAGGCCGGCACCGATGATGACCACATCCACTTCATCAAAACATGGGTCGCGAGTGAAGCCTGGCTCCACGAACGGATCGCGATCGAAGTCTTCATAGATGTCCTTCATCTCACGATACTGATCAACGCCGTCTGCGCGAAGGCGCTTTTCACGCTCAATGCGGTACTTTTCCAGGATTTCTTCGGGAGTCATCGCCTGATCAGATTTGCTCATAGTCCTCTTCCGCAGCTTATGGACGGTTGAATCCGGCCTAATTTCATCATCGCGTTCACGTCCCTTTGCCTTGGTCAGGCAACAGAGATTGCCTGTAGCGTGGCGCAATCACCCAATATGCGAAATGCTTGCCCGATCGCCTGTGCGAGTCAACACGAAGCGGCAGAAATCCGTAAATACGAATATGCCGTTCGCCGCTTACTTCGCATATGTAATTGGCTAACCTTTCGCAGGGTTGAACACGTGTTCCCTTGCGCGAATAATGCACATATTGATGCAAGTTATAATTGAACAAGGGGGAGTGAATGACTTTGCTTGATACGAACCAAACTTGTGCCGTGGTCACCGGGGCAGCGAGCGGAATTGGGCGCTCACTTGCACTCCAGCTTGCTGATGCTGGCAACGATGTCGTCATTACCGATGTGAACGAAGCGGGCCTTGAAGAGACACGGGCTGCTGTCGAGGCAAAAGGGGTCAAGGTGCTGGTCGTCAAGGCCAATATGGCCGAT
>JAZQRJ010000037.1:0-10276 GCA_045629505.1 Novosphingobium sp. | reverse complement strand
TTGATATGCCAGCGCATCCGCTCCTCACCATTAAGCGCAAGGGTAGCGGTGGCGCGATCATTTGGTCGATCGCCCACTCGCATATCGAAGCAGCTCGGTTCCGTATCGTAGGCATGAGCGGCCATCACGATCGCCAGATCGAGAAGGTGGGTGCAATGTTGAAAGGGATCGCGGGCTGCGATGTCTGACAGAAGCTCCCCCTTCAGATCATTTGCCAGATGGAGCGGTGCGCCCGCGCAACCTGTCCACGGATGTCGCACCGCTCGGCCCGTGACCGCCGCAATCCGGCCATCTGCGTGATCGATCCGCAAATGAAAGTGATGCATATCGTCTTCCATCGCGCCGACGATATGATCCTGCGCGGGGTGCAGGACGACACGTCGCCAGAAACCCGGTGGAAACGCGGGATAGTCTATCTTTGCATCAACATCCGGCATCACGTTCAGCCGCTACCAACTTGCAGAATCCAATTCGTTTCTTCATGGCGAGGCAATGAGAGGCGGGCAATCCCGATGAATGAAAATACTAATGTAATGGAATTGACGATCCCGGCGGACGTGCTGGAACTGGCGGCGCAGGCACGCCGCGTTGAAACGCCGTGCGGCGAAGGCACGATGACATGGCGCATCTGGGGCGAAGGCGTGCCCGTTCTGCTGGCGCACGGCGCGCAGGGTGACTGGACGCACTGGATTCGGAACATTCGGGCGTTGTCTGCGGACCGTATGGTGATCATTCCCGATTTGCCAGGGCACGGCGATTCCGCTCTTCCTGAAACTTCGGATCATGATGGGATTTCAGCCGCGCTCGCCACTGGCTTGAAGCAAATTCTGGGCGATCGCTTGCCGGTTGATCTGGTTGGCTTTTCTTTCGGTGGAGTGTGTTTCTCTTATCTTGCCGGTCTTCACCCTGAAGTAGCGCGACGGGTCATCCTGATCGGATGCGGCGGGCTGGATACGCCGCATGGCGATATAGATATTGGCTCAATCCGCGGGCTTGAAGGTGAGGCACGATTAGCTCGGTTGAAGGCCAATCTACTGGGCCTGATGCTGGCCAATGAGGAAAGCGTCACCGATTTTGCGATCTGGCAGCTGATAACGAACGGCCGCAAGGCGAAGATACAGCCGCAATCGCTGGTGCTGCCGGACAGGATTCTGCGCATCTTGCCCAGCATCAAGGTGCCTGTCGATGCGATCTGGGGCGAGTTCGATCGGCCGCACCCAGACCCACAGTGCCAGAAGGAGGCGCTGCTGCCGTTCCAACCGGACATTGATTTTCGGGTGATCGAGGGATCGGGGCACTGGGCGATGTATGACCGGGCCGAGCAATTCAACGCTACGCTGAAGGATATGCTCGACAGCCGGGCCTGATCTGTTTGGGCAGGGCGGGCAGAGTGTTCCGCCCGCCCGCGTTCCTATCACCAGACCAGCGGTACCTTGTCAGGCCCAACAACTCCGCTGGGGGTGTACTTGATCTCAGTCCCCGGTTTCAGGCTGAATTCGGGAATCCGTTTCAGCCATTCGTTAAGGCCGATCTTGAATTCCAGCCGGGCCAGATGTCCGCCCATACATGAATGGACGCCGCCGGTGAAGGTGAGGATCGGCTTGCGCTGGCGGTTGAAATCAATCTCGCGCGGGTTGTCCCACACTTCCGGGTCATAGTTGCACGCGGGCAGGAAGCTCATAAAAGAGTCCCCTTCCTTGAGCAGCACACCGTCCAGTTCCAGATCCTTAGTGACATAGCGGGCGGAGAACGTGGGCGCGAAGGCACGAAGGAATTCCTCAACCTGCCCATCGCGATTTTCAGGCGCAGCCACCAGTTCGCGCACACGGTCCGGATTCTGCGCCATCCACAGCCAGCTATTGTTCAGCGCTGCATAGACCGTGTCGATCCCGGCGATGAACAGGAAGAAGGTGAAGCCGAACACGTCACGCTCTTCCATCGGCTCGCCATCGAATGTCGCGTGGACGATCCTGCTGATGGCCTTGTCATCCGGATTGGCGCGCTTTTCCTCGATCACCGATTGCAGATATTCTTCGATCTCGCCCATGATTTCCTTGGCGCGGGCGAAGTCTGCAAACTGGATCAGCGCGACGACCCATTCCACGAACTGGTCGATCTTTGATAGCGGCAGGCCCATGAAGTTGAGGAACACAGACACTGGCAGCAGCCGTGCGAACTCCTCGGTAAATTCGCATTCACCGCGGTCGATGAACTTGTCGATCAAATCATTGGCAAGCTTGCGGATATCCTTTTCCAGCGCAAGCACGCCGCGCGGTGAGAGCATGGGATCAAGGATGTTGCGGAACTTGCGGTGATCAGGCGCAGCGATCTCCAGCGGGACCATGCGGAACCAGTTGTCCTCATCTCGCGGGAAGATGAACAGCGGCGGCACGTGGAAATGATCCTGATCGCGCAGGGCTTTGAACGCCAGCGGCTGGCTGATTGTCATCCATCCACCGCCCATCGGGGAGGCAACATTATAGAACAGCCGCGGCAGCGTGCCGTGCATAGACCGCATGTACTCATACGGATCCTTGAGGAATTCTTCGCCAAGGATCAGCTCAACGTTTCTCACCAGTTCGGCGGGAACGTGATCGGGAATTTTCATTTCGGCGGTGGTGGCCATGATGCGCTCTCAATACTGGTTTTCGGGCATGTGGATGACAAGCCCGTCAAGTTCGGGGGTGACGATAACCTGGCATGTGAGGCGGCTGTTCGGCTTCACCTCAGCTGCGGTGTTTTCCAGCATGTCGCTTTCGTCCGGAGAGGCAGGGCCGCCAACTTTGTCCGCCCACGCATCGTCGATATAGCAGTGGCACGTTGCGCACGCGAGCGCGCCGCCACATTCGCCAACGATGCCTTCAACGCCGTTGTAAAGAGCGCCGTGCATCACGTTCTCACCCTCAGCGATGTCCAGCGTCGTGCGGGTGCCATCGTGGGCGACGTAAGTTACATTGGGCATTGCGATCTCCAGAAGATCCCTAGTGACGAGCCTTACCGGCTTGTCAGGAATTTGAGCCATGATGTGTCAGTATTTTCTGACTACATAATGCGCAATACCGCTTCCCGCGATATCGCGCGGGCGCGGTTTTACAACCGATGGTTTCATTAGGGGAAATTTAGGCTGCGTTCCTGCTCGCGCTTGACGGTGTCGGGATCGAGGCCGCCGGCGTAGCCTTGCCAAACAGAAAGCCTTGGCCCTGCGAGCAGCCTTCGTCCCTCAGGTAATCGCGCACATATTCGTGCTCAATGCCTTCTGCAGTGACGGTGAGGCCAAGGCTTTTGCCCAGGCCAATGATCGCCCGAATGATTGCGCGAGAGTTCTGCTCTTCCTCCAGGTTGAGGATGAAGGATTTATCGATCTTGATCTTGGTGAACGGGTAGCTGAGGAGGTATCTCAGCGAACTGTAGCCGGTTCCGAAATCATCCATCGAAATTCCGATTCCGAACGACCGCAATTGCCGGATGATTGCGGAGGTTTGCGTGCCTTTTTCCATCAGCACGGCTTCGGTGATTTCAATCTCCAGCCTGTCTGGCGATAGTCCGGATGAGCCAAGAGCGCGCAGCACGACATTCAAAATGTTGCCATTGCGGAATTGGAGCGGCGACACATTGACGGAGATGCGGATGTGCTCCGGCCAGTTCATCGCCTCCTTGCAGGCGGTGTTCAGAACGTAATGTCCGATGGAATCGATCATCCCGATCTCTTCGGCAAGCGGGATGAATACTTCGGGCGAAATGTCGCCGCGCTCCGGGTGCGGCCAGCGGAGCAGTGCTTCGTACCCCTCAACCTCGCCGGTTTCCAGGCAGATGAGCGGCTGATAGTGAACCTCAAGCTGGCCCTCCGCGAGCGCCTTGCGGAAGTCATTTTCGAGCCGGATCTTCTCTTGCGCAGCGGCATCCATTTGAGCCTCGAAACGGCGCAGCGTACCTCGTCGGTCTGCCTTGGCAGCATAGAGCGCGAGATCGGCATAGCGCAGCAGGTTTTCGGCATCGCCAGCATCGTAAGGTGAATTAGCCAGACCGATCGTTGCGCCAATGTGCAGCGAATGGCCGCGCACGAAAAAGGGCTGCGATAGTGTGGTGATGATCGATTTGCAGACGATCTCCACCTGGGTCCTGCTGGAATTGCGGAAGAGGATGGCGAACTCGTCGCCGCCGATCCGGCATAGCAGCGCTCCGGGTGGGACCAGCGCCAGCATGCGGCTGGCAGCATCGGCCAGCAGGGCGTCGCCAACCGGGTGTCCGAATGTGTCATTGATGGCTTTGAAGTGATCGAGATCGACCAAAGCCACAGTAATGACTTCATGGTGCCCGGTCAGGGCGAGAAGATCGTGCAACCGTTCGCGGCAATGAGCGCGATTGGCAAGGCCGGTAAGCTCATCGTGCCGGGCCATGTGGGCCATGCGCGCTTCAATTCGGCGACGTTCTGTCACATCGAAGATTGAAAGGATGGTGGAGGCTTCGCCTTCATGTGTGAAGCGACGGCAGAAAAGCACGGAATCCAGGTTCGTCCCATCGGCTGCAAGCTGCCGCCAGAACCTGTCCTTTTCAGAAGAACTGTCGAGAAGCATTTTCTTTGCTTCTGGCCATTCCTCTGGCTTGAAAAGTTTCTCAGTCGGCAAGCCTTCCAATTCAGACTTTTCGTACCCGAAATGGAGGCAAGCCGCAGCATTGGCCGACCGCACAGTCTGCGTGCGATGATCGCAGACAAGAAGTGGAACGGGGTTGCTTTCAAATAGCAGCCGGAACGATTCCTCGCGCTGCTTCATCTCGGTGATATCGACGCGCAGACCGATGACGCCGCCGTCACCTGTCAGTCGTTCCTCGATCATGATGCAGCGACCATTGGAAAGCCACTGTTCGTGGCGGACGCCAGGGTTTTTCATCAGCGAAAGCCGGTCAGCCAGCCATTTTTCCTCGCGTCCCTTGGCTTCGGGGTAATCGCCTCGTGCGATCCCAACGCGCAAAGTATCGGCGAGGCGTTCGCCGGGTTTCAGGAGGTCGGCTGAACGGACGTATATCTCTTCGTACTTCTTGTTCCAGAGGATGTACCGTCCCTCTTCGTCCAAAAAAACGATGCCTTCAGGGAAAACTTCAATTGCTTCACGTAGCCTTCGTTCTGCGAGGTCTGCCGCTTCTGTCGCTTTTCTTAGCGAATGAGCAGATTCATCCTGAGCCGAGATGTTGGAATCGACCGGCAGTGGCTGTGAATTTTTCAAAGTTACGCCCCCTTCTGGGCGTATAAATACATGTTAGTTGGTTAACGTTTCGTATGCAGTGCAGCAGGCGGCAAATTTTTGACAGGTTCAAAATAATCAGCATCTTCTTGATGCCGAATTAAAATCGCACCGCATACTGGAGGTTTGAAGTGTTCACCGGGTAGAACAGGGCATGATCTCTTTGATTCGCTGCCCACCAGCCTCTGTAGAGCCCACCGCCGGGTAAGGCGGTGGACTCTTTCTTCGCCGTGAAAAATTAGGCCGTGGCCTAATCTCCGCGGCTCCTCTCACGCAGCAAACTGGTTCATCGTATTATGAGTGCCGCCAGCCTTGAGTGCGGCTTCACCGGCAAAGTATTCCTTGTGATCGTCGCCAATGTCAGATCCGGCCATGTTCTGGTGCTTCACGCAAGCGATGCCTTGGCGGATTTCTTCGCGCTGAACGTTCTTGACGTAACCCAGCATCCCCTGCTCGCCGAAGTACTCACGGGCCAGGTTGTCGGTCGACAGCGCAGCAGTGTGATAGGTCGGCAGCGTGATCAGGTGGTGGAAAATGCCAGCTTCACGAGCAGCATCGCGCTGGAAGGTGCGAATGCGCTCATCAGCTTCGTCGGCCAGTTCCGTGCCGTCGTAATCAATGCTCATCAGCTTGGCGCGGTCATAGGCGGAAACGTCCTTGCCTGCTTCCTGCCATGCATCAAACACCTGCTGACGGAAGTTCAGCGTCCAGTTGAAGCTGGGCGAGTTGTTGTAAACCAGCTTGGCGTTGGGGATGACTTCGCGAATTCGCGAAACCATGCCGCCGATTTGGGCAATGTGCGGCTTTTCAGTTTCGATCCAGAGCAGGTCAGCGCCATTCTGAAGTGAATTGATGCAATCGAGTACGCAGCGGTCCTCGCCCGTTCCACTGCGGAACTGGTAGAGGTTGGAAGGTAGGCGCTTCGGACGCACCAGCTTGCCGTCGCGGCTGATCAGAACTTCGCCATGGCCAACTGAGGTGACTTCTTCGCAATCGAGGAAGCTGTTGTATTGATCGCCAATGTCCCCAGCTTCGCGAGTGAACGCGATCTGCTTGGTCAGGCCAGCGCCGAGCGAGTCGGTGCGGGCAACGATCACGCCATCGTCGATTCCCAGCTCCATGAAGGCATAGCGAACAGCGCGGATCTTCGCGATGAAGTCTTCGTGCGGAACAGTGACCTTGCCGTCCTGGTGGCCGCACTGCTTTTCATCCGAAACCTGGTTTTCGATCTGGGTGCAGCAAGCGCCTGCTTCGATGAACTTCTTGGCGAGCAGGTAGGTCGCCTCGGCATTGCCGAAACCGGCGTCGATGTCGGCAATGATCGGAACGATGTGCGTTTCGTGGTTTTCGATCGCATGCTGAATGCGGAGGGCTTCGACTTCGTTGCCCTCTTCACGCGCCTTGTCGAGATCGCGGAACATCATGCCCAGTTCGCGCGCATCGGCTTGGCGCAAGAACGTGTATAGTTCTTCGATCAGCGCCGGGACGGAAGTCTTTTCGTGCATGGACTGATCGGGAAGGGGGCCAAACTCGCTACGCAGAGCGGCAACCATCCAGCCGGACAGGTAAAGATAACGACCCTTCGTGGTGCCGAAGTGCTTCTTGATGGAAATCATTTTCTGCTGGCCGATAAAGCCGTGCCAGCAACCAAGCGACTGCGTGTAGTTCGAAGGATCGGCGTCGTAGGCAACCATATCTTCACGCATGATCTTCGCCGTGTAACGGGCGATGTCCAGGCCAGTTTTGAAACGGTTCTGCAGGCGCATGCGAGCGACGTATTCTGCATCAATACCATCCCACGTCTGTGAGAATTGGCTGATGGTATTGCCGGCTTCGCTGATCTTATCCTGATAAGTCACTGGACGTTCCTTAGAGCACGTTGTGTGTTTCTGAAGGCCCGCTGCTACGCGCTGATTGTGCACTGCGAAATGGGTTCCGGAGTCGTCCTGTCAATTCTTACACATTTTGGTTGTAAAGATGTAATGATTGTACATAGAGCTTTTGTATGGCTGAAAGAAAACCGCTTTATATTGGACCTAGGCTCAAGCGATTTCGCCGGGAAATGGGGCTGACCCAGCAGACGATGGCAGAGGATCTTGCCATCTCGCCATCATACATTGCCCTGTTGGAACGCAACCAGCGCCCTGTCACAGCCGACCTGCTGCTTCGGCTTGCACGCACGTATCAGCTGGATATCGGTGAACTCGCCAGCGAGGACCGTGAAGTTTATTCGCGGCGGCTGGCCGATGTTCTGAAAGATCCGATCTTTGCCGATATTGACTTGCCGGCGCTTGAGGTTGCCGATCTTGCCACTAACTTTCCCGGGGTATCCGAAGCTTTGCTGCGATTGCATGGGGCGTTCACTCGTGAGCAGGAAGCCCTGGTCCGACAACGCGATTCCGGGATAGAGGGAGAGGGTGACTCAGTCGCGGAGGCTCGCGCGTTCATTGCTGCCAAGCGCAATTATTTTCACGATCTCGATATGCGCGCCGAGGAACTGGCTGCTGAGATCGAGCGTGAGGGCGGAGCGCGGCAATGGCTCGGCAAGCAGGGAATCCGGGTCCGCTTTCTACCGCCGGACGTGATGTATGGTTCTGTGCGGCGGTTTGATCGACACAACCAGCAGCTATTGCTGGTCGATACGCTCGACAGCGCCAGCCGCGCTTACCAGATCGCGGCGCATATCGCCTATACCGCCCTACGCAGTGAGATTTCCGCCGTGATACGCAGCGAGGAGTTCATTGATGCTACGGCTGAGACGCTCGTGCGCCGCGCGCTGGCGGGATATGCTGCGGCTGCGGTGATGATGCCTTATGGCGAGTTTGCCCGCGCGGTTGAACGGCGACGTTATGACATCGCGGCTCTTGGCCGCCAGTTCGGAGCAAGTTTTGAACAAGTGGCTCATCGCCTGACAACATTGCAGCGTCCCGGCAACGCGCGCGTGCCGTTTTTCTTCATACGGGTGGATGAGGCGGGCAACGTATCCAAGCGCCTTGATGGTGTGGGCTTCCCCTTTGCGGCGCACGGGGGCGGATGCCCGCTGTGGTCTGTCCATTCGGTATTCCGGCGACCGGGTGAGATTGAGACCCAATGGCTTGAATTACCTGATGGCCAGCGGTTCTTTTCCATCGCCCGTACAGTTGTTTCGGGAGGGGGCACGCACGATGCGCCACGCATTTATCGCGCCATTGCCTTGGCATGTGCTGCGGAGAATGCGAGTGCGTTGGTCTATGGGCACGGGATTGATGTCAACCAGGTTCAGCCCACGCCGATCGGCGTAACATGCCGACTGTGCAACCGCGCCGATTGTAGCGCCCGGGCCTTGCCTCCGATTGGCCGCGAAATCCTGCCGGACGATTACCGTCGTTCGATTCAGCCTTTCGAATTTGCGGAAAATTAACAACGATTAAGACAGCTTAACCGCTACTCGCGGCGATACTATTGACGCTGTGCTCCACACGCCTTACGCACACTATTCGAAATAGCGAAAAGTAGAAAATGTCGAGATCATCCCCCGGTGTGAGGCGCGTTGCCGCCATTCTGAACTTCATCGCAGATCATCCGGGGCAGGCGTTCGCGCTGACGGACCTTGTGCGTGCGCTAAAGCTGAGCCGGGCGACATGCCATGCCCTGCTGACGGGCTTGGTAGACGTGGGCTATCTCTATCGCACCAGCGACAAGACTTATGTTCTGGGTCCGGCATTGGCCGCGATCGGTAATTCTGCAGCCCAGCATTTCTCGCCCCTGCAGGTGGCGCATCCTGAAATGCGGAAGCTGGCCGATGAATTCGACGTGCTGTGCGGTGCTTATTTCCTTGAGGATTCGGTCGTGCGGCTGCGCGACAGGGCGTCGTCTGCCAGCCACGTCGGCTCGCCAATTCCGCTTGGTGCGCGCTTCACATTGCATGAAGCGCTGGCGCCGATCTTCTTTTCTGACCCGGAAACCGGGTATGACGCCTGGGTGCGGACGACTGCCATCACGCCTACGGAAGTTCAGAAAGCACAGTTCGAAGCAGGTGCGCAATTCGTGCGCGAGCATGGCTTTATCGTGATCGAACGAAAATTCGAATACTCGCCTCAGGAGGTTGCTTATGATGAGGAAGCAGCTTCATCGATGGCGGATCTGCCGATCCGGGTCATTACCGATCTTGAAGACGATCGTGTGCACAGCATCGCTGCAATTATGTCGGCAATTCACGACGAGCGGGGCAAGGTGGGTTTCGCGCTCGGGATGACTGGGTTTTATTCTCCGATGTCATCTCAGCGTGTGGCGTTCGTGGGCCAGCGCATTCGCGAGGCGTGCGATCGCATTTCCAGTTTCGTTGCGGGCCGTCAGATCCAGGCGGCTTGATCGCCAGTTCGCTTTTGAGGCGGATTTATGACTTCATAAACCAGCCTCTGCTTGACGACTGACGGCGCTCCCACTATCCCATTTTTCCGAACTTATGTTCGAAATAGTGAATAACAGCGGTGGGCGCCGCGTCGATGGGGAGTAGTGGAATGTCTGACGTTATTGTCGCGCCATCGACGCGTGATCTGGATGATCTTAGTCAAACCCTTACCGAGTGGCTGCAAGGGCAAATGCCCGATGCGCGGAATATCCGGGTCGATAATCTGGAATATCCGCGCGGGGCAGGGCAGTCGCACGAAACGGTGCTGTTTGACGCTCACTGGGATGAAGGCGGCGAATTCCGCGATCAGGGCTGCGTCGTTCGGTTCAAGCCGGTCAGCTTCATCATGTTCCCTGACGATCTGTTCGAAGAGCAGATCAGGATCATGCAGATATTTCATAAAGATGGTCGCATACCTGTCGCCAAAGTGCTGGGGCATGAGAAAGATGCTTCGATCCTTGGCGGTGAATTTTACGTCATGGAGAAAAAGGTCGGGCGAGTGCCGGTCAGCGTTCCGCCTTATTCAATGTCCGGCTGGTTTTTCGATGCCACGGCCGAACAGCGCCACAAGGCATGGCGACAGGGCGTTGAAAACCTCGCCCGCATTCACACGCTCCCACTTGAAGGGCTGGAATTTCTGAAAGGC